>CAISYX010000385.1 GCA_903889815.1 uncultured Gammaproteobacteria bacterium | reverse complement strand
TCCAGCGCCATCACGTCAGGCAAGTAGACCGAGGTGGACAGCGCGGTGGTCATGGCGGTGTGGTGGTCCACATACTGGCGACTCACCACTTCCACGGCCACATCCGGGTGGCGTTGGCGCCACCTGGGCAGTGACGCCTTGATGATTTCATCCAGCAGGGGAAACGCCGCTACGGTGAGCTTGCGCCCGCTCGAGGCGTGCAGCGCACCCGTTGTCGCCAGACCCAGGGTGGCCACGGCGACCATCGCATGACGGCGGCCCATGGTGGCGACACGCTTGCTGAACTCGGTCATCGAGGTGCTGGTAGGGGTGGGCCGATTCCTGGCGCGTTGCGGTCGCGGGTGATCTGGATCGCACATCCCTCGGCGTCAAGGTTGGATGCGCGTTAGCCGTTATAACGGAAGTATGAAAGCGCTTTCAAATTATCTTGGCACCCACCCCCTCTGTCAAATCAGGGTATCTGCTGATGTGCTTACCCGTCAGGGCCGGGCGCTGGGGGCTGCCGTCGACTCGCGGGCGATGACCCTTGGACCGGGCAGGTTGAAGCTTGGCTTTTCCCCCCGCAGCAGGCACAGCATCGCCGTCGCCGCTCCCTGGCCGAGTTCGTAGGCCGGGTGGTGGACGGTGCTCAAGGGAGGAATGCTGTAGCGCGAGATGGCCAAGTCGTCAAAACCCATCACCGACACATCTTGCGGCACTTTCAGGGAGCGCCGCTGCAAGGCCAGACATGCACCCAAGGCCATCTGGTCATTGGCTGCAAACAAGGCCGTGAAGCGTTGGCGGGTGTCCAACAGACGCTCAGCAGCCAACATCCCGCTCTCCTCGTGAAACAACCCGGCGGCTACCAACTCGGGTTTGAAGGTGATGCCCGCGGATTCCAGGCCCGCCCGGTACCCGCGCAGGCGTTCGTTTGCATCCGGATGCTCCGCGTTGCCCGCAATGAACGCGATGCGCTGATGACCGAGCGAAGTCAGGTGCTCCGTGGCCAGGCGTGCACCTTCAAAGTTGTTGAAGTCCAGGGTGTACAGGTTGGGGGCCTTCAGACGCCTTCCCGTGGCCACCATGGGCAGGGCCTTGGCGTATTGCTTCAGTGCGGCGTCGCTGAGCCGGCCGGTCAGCACGATGATGCCGTCCACCCGACGCGAGCGCAGCATGTCGATGCAGCGTGCCTCTTCAGTGGCGTTCCAGTGGCCGCTGACGAAGAGTGGGCTGTAGCCGGCTCGGTCCAGTTCATCTTCAATGCCTCTGAGCGCCACCCCATAGAACGGGCTGTCGATGGACTGCGTGACCACGCCGACGCTGAGCGTGCGGCCTCCGGCCAGCCCCCTTGCCACGGGGTTGGGCACGAAGCCCAGCTTGGCGATCGCGTCGTCCACGGCCTGTTTCTTGGCCTCGCTGACGACCGCGGTTCCGTTCAGGATCCGTGACACGGTACTGGCCGATACGCCTGCTGCCTTGGCCACCATGCCCAGCGTCGAGGTGCCGGTCGTCTTGGGAATGGAGGTCTTGGCCATAGAGTCTTCAGGCGGAAAGTTGAAGCCTGCAACTCTACGCATTGTCAGCGCTTGCGGGCATGGGTTAGCCTGATACCGTCTGTGATCAATAGCCCTTGTGTCCCTACCCATCACCCCCATGACCCTCCCCACCCACGCCCAGATCGTCATCGTCGGCGGCGGCATTGCCGGCTGCTCCACGGCCTACCACCTCGCCAAGCTCGGCATCACCGATGTGCTGCTGCTGGAACAGGGCCAACTCACCAGTGGCACCACCTGGCACGCGGCAGGCTTGATCGGGCAGATGCGCCCCAACCGCAACATGACGCGCATGAGCAAGTACGGCATCGAGCTGTACTCGACGCTGGAGCAGGAGACGGGCCTGGCCACGGGCTGGAAGCAGTGCGGCAGCGTGAACGTGGCGCGCACCCCCGAGCGCATGCAGGTGCTGCGCAAGC
>CAISYX010000384.1 GCA_903889815.1 uncultured Gammaproteobacteria bacterium | reverse complement strand
TCGATTATCCCACTCGCTACAAGTCCATAGTCCGAAGCAGTTTCCAGCGTATCCATCATATGCAGGTAGTGCGCCCAGCACTCCGCCCAGTCCTCCAGAGGATGTACCTGCGCATACGCGCTTACCATGTCCGGCTGCCGCACCATGTGATCCTTGTGGGCATAATAGTCCGCCAGAGCACTCTCGTAATCTTTTCGCTCATCGCCAAACAGACAACGGAACTCCTCGCGAAGGCCGTCCGTCACAATCAACTGATCGTAGTAATAATGACCACTCTCGTGGCGAAAATGCCCCAGCAGCGTACGGTATGATTCGCCCAGACCCTGCCGCGCGATTTCCCGCTCCACATGATCCGCCTCCGCCAGATTCACGGTGATGAGCCCGCTCAGATGGCCGGTCAGGACGTGTTCCTCGTGTACGCGAGGATTGGAGCGCTGATCTTCCAGGAACGCGAATGCAAGGCCCTCGACATGAGACTCGGCCTTGCCTACAACAGGCAAACCCATCGCCATCAAGGTATACAGCAACCTGCGCTTTGCCTGCTCCATGCTTGCCCACCACTGGCGGCGCTGCAGTGCACGATAACTCGACTCGACTTTGGGGATGATGTGATTGAGCTCGCAAGCGCTGCAATAGGAGTTTTCAGGATTGGTGACCAGCCAGTTGCAGACATGGAACTCAATGTCGTTCAAGCAAAGGTGGTACTGGATACCAAAATCGGCACTGCGCCACCAGTGCGTGGGCTGACCATACTCATCAAACACGGGATCAAGTGCCAGCAGTTCAGCTCGCAGCGGATCATAGCCAAGTCGACGCTGACATGCCGTACAGATAGTGTTCTCAAAGAACAACACCTGCCCGCAAACACACTGGAAATTTCTCATGCGGACTGTTGTTGTCCGCTGACTACGGGCAGAAACCACGTGTCAGTGATACGAGCATGAATGCCCGCGATATGAATCTGCAACTCATCGATGTACTCGAGAAGCCCGTTCTGAACCAGAAGCGGAATATCAGCCTCTACTGCCAAGGCCTGCGTGGAAGACACTTCAGCCAGGGCCGCACCATTATTCGGCAAGGACTGCAGGCAAGACTCCAGCTTGGCAAGACTGTGCACCACGGAGCGTGGAAACTGCCGGTCCTGCATGAGGAAAGTCACTACATCCCCGCCATTCACTCGATCAAGCACATGCTGTCGATACATTTGATAGGCGCTCAGGGAATTCAGGACGGCCATCCAGATCATGTTCTCGAAGGGCTCGATCTGCTCTGAAGATTTTCCGCCCTGCCGCAAGCCCGGCAGCAGCGTTACAGAGCCGACATCGACAATCCGGGTTGTCATGTCTGCCCGCTCGAGACTGCGTGCAATGCGAATGAAATTGTAGCCACTGTTGTGACTCATGGTGCCCGCGAACAGCCCGGCGATCTGCTGGCAATGTGCAATGATCTGATTCAGCAACTGATGGCGAGGCCCGCGGGCGACACCTTTGCTGGCATTCTCCTTGGCGAACAGATAAAGGTTGTTGATCTGCTCCCATGCCTCGGAGGGAATGATCTCACGCGTGGTCCGCGCGTTTTCCCGCGCCAGCGCCAGTGAGCTCAAAATTGAACAATAGTTGCCTGTATCTGACAGCAGAAACCGGATCACTGAGCGCTCATCCGTGTCCTGATACTTCTCATCGAATCCAGCCCGACTGCCGGTAATCTCGACAAGCGTGTGCCAGCCGATCTTGGCGCCACGCGGCAGGTCCAGCAACAGTGTCGAATAGACCGTCAGCAGGCGAGCGGTGTTCTCGGCACGCTCAAGATAGCGGCCCAACCAGTAGATTCTCTCTGCTACACGGGACAGCATGGCTCAGCTCTCCTCTTCTGTGACGATCCAGGTGTCCTTGCTGCCGCCGCCCTGAGAGGAATTGACGACATATGACCCTTTCACCATCGCAACACGTGTCAATCCGCCCGGCGTCACATAGACATCCCGCCCCTGGAGAATAAAGGGGCGCAGATCGATATGACGTGGTTCAGCGCCCCGCTCGCCCAGCACTGGCGCCGTGGAAAGAGAAATCAGTGGCTGCGCCATGTAATTGCGCGGATCAGCCTTGATACGGCGAGCAAATTCCTCTCGCTCCTTCTTGCTGGCCTGCGGACCCATCAACATGCCATATCCACCAGATTCGTTGGCAGGCTTCACGACGAGCTTGTCAAGGTTCTCAAGCACATACTTGCACTGTTTCTCGTCCACGCACAGGTAGCTGGGCACGTTCTCCAGAATGGGCTCTTCACCGAGGTAGTACTTGATCATGGCGGGCACGTAGGTATATATCACCTTGTCGTCTGCAACACCTGCACCAGGCGCGTTGGCCAGTGCCACATTGCCCTTGAGCCAGGCGCGCATCAATCCAGGCACACCCAGAACAGAATCAGGATGAAATACTTCGGGGTCGAGGAACATGTCATCGATGCGCCTGTAGATCACATCAACCCGCGACAATCCGTTGATGGTCCGCATGTACACGCAGTCGTCTTCAACCACCAGGTCACCGCCCTCAACCAGCTCCGCGCCCATGCGCTGCGCCAGGAAGGAATGTTCAAAATAAGCGGAATTGTAGATGCCAGGAGTCAGCACCACGACTTCCGGATAGTCCAGTGGCCGCGGTGAAATCGCCGCCAGCATATCGAACAATTGCGTGGTGTATTCCGTAATCGGAAGGATGTCGTAATTCTCAAAAAGCTCTGGGAAAACACGCTTGGTCACCTTGCGATTTTCCAGCATGTAGGACACGCCGGAAGGCACTCGAAGATTGTCTTCCAGCACGTAAAAACGCCCGTCGGTATCCCGGATGAGATCGGTTCCGCAGATGTGTGCCCACACGTCGAAACGGGGCTTCATCCCAATGCATTCCTTGCGGAAATTCACAGACTTCTCAATCAGTTCTTTAGGGACTACTTTATCCTTAAGAATTTTCTGATCGTTGTAAACATCGTGTATGAAACAGTTCAGAGCGCGCAGTCGCTGCTCAAGCCCTTTACTTGTAGAGCGCCATTGTGTTTCTGTAATGATTCGGGGAATAATGTCGAACGGCCACTCTCGATCTATATTCCCCGCTTCACTGTAAACTGTAAACGAGATTCCCATCGCCTTGATGGCAAGTTCAGCGGCTGTCTTGCGCTCTTGAAGGTCTTCGCTTT
>CAISYX010000383.1 GCA_903889815.1 uncultured Gammaproteobacteria bacterium | reverse complement strand
GGCGGTGAAGGCCTGAATCAGGTGATGAAACTGGAAGACGAAGCCAATGGAGGTGCCCCGCAGCGCCGTGCGGCCGGCATCGTCCATGGCGCGGGTGGCCTGGCCCAGCAGGTAGAGCTCGCCGCTGCTGGGCGTATCGAGCAGGCCGATCAGATTCAGCAGCGTGCTTTTGCCCGAACCCGAGGGGCCCACCAGGGCGGCGAAGTCACGGCGGCCAATCTGCAGGTCGATGCCATGCAGCACCTCGGTCTCGTTCGGCAGGCCGACGTTGTAGGATTTGCGCAGCGCCTCCAGGCGCATCACTTCATTATTGGTGTCAGACATAACGGATGGCCACCACGGGGTCGAGTCCGGCGGCACGCCGTGAAGGCACCGCGGCCGCCAGCACGCCGGTCACGGTTGCCAGCAGCAGTGACAGCAGCACCAGGGCCTGGGACACCGGTATGTAGAACAAGCCCGGCCCGAAGGCGTTGAACACCCACACCAGTGCATAACTGGCCGCGATGCCCAGCACCGAGCCCAGCAGCCCGAACACTGCGCCCTGCATCAGGAACACCCGCAGAATCTGCTGCCGGGTGGCACCCGTTGCACGCAGGATGCCGATCTCGCGGGTTCGCTGCACCACGCTGACCGAAAGTACACTGGCAATGCCGAAAGCGACCGAAATGGCCACGAACACGATGATCATGTTGGTGGACAGGCTCTGGGCAGTCAGGGCATTCATCAGCTGGGCGTTGGTCTCGATCCAGCTTTCGGCATTGAGCGAAGTCAGCCGCCCCACCTGTGCCGCAATGGTTTCGGCCGCGAAAATATCCTCCACCCGCAGGTCGATGACCGTCACCCCGCCCGGCAGGTTCAGCAATGACTGCGTCTGTTTGAAATCCAGGTAGACATAGCGCGCATCCAGCTCGCGCACGCCCAGTTCGAAGATACCTGCGATGTTCACCACGGTGCCGTTCTCCTGACCGGCCTCGAGGCGCAGCTTGCTGCCCACGCGCACCCCCAGATCCTCGGCCAGAATGCTGCCGATCAGGGCGTCGCCGGCCCCCACGCGCAGCTGGCCGCTGACAACATAGTCCGCCAGGGGAATGATCTGCTGATAGCGCTCGAGGTCGATGCCCACCAGAGCCACCGACTCCAGGGCCTCGCCACGGCGGGCAAAGGCGGGTCCCGATACCACCGGCGAGACTGCCGTCAGCAGGGGCAGCTGATCCAGCGTCGCACTGACCTGCTGCCAGTTGTTGATCGAGCGCAAGCGCTGGGCGCGCTTGTCCTCCTGCACCAGCTGCACAGTGCCAGGCGCCGCTGGCAGCAGCACATTGACTTCATCCGGGGACAACAGACGGATATGGG
The DNA here is from genome assembly GCA_903889815.1 of uncultured Gammaproteobacteria bacterium. Classification (GTDB taxonomy): domain Bacteria; phylum Pseudomonadota; class Gammaproteobacteria; order Pseudomonadales; family Pseudohongiellaceae; genus UBA5078. The sequence continues at coordinate 7,986 of CAISYX010000383.1, read as the reverse complement.
CCTGCGTGCCGAGGGTGCGCTCGATGATGTTGGCCTGCAGCCCCTGAATCAGCGCGGTGACGAACACGATCACGGCCACGCCCACGGCCACGCCGGTCATTATCATCAGCGACTGCGCGCGGCCCTCACGCAGAAACCCGAGAGCAAGCGTCCATTCGGTCCACAGACTGCGCAGAGAGTGGCTCAATTCAGATTCACCGGCATTTCGTTGGCCGAGGCGGCGTCAGCGCCCGTGGCGGCCACGGGGGCGGCGCGCGGCGTGAAGCGCACCCGCGTGCCATCGGCCAGCGGCGCCGTGGCATCGGCCAGCACGGCGTCTCCCTGGCTCAGCCCGGAGAGCACTTCGGTCATGGCCAGTCCGCGCAGGCCTAGAGTAACCGCCTGCCCCTGGACCATGCCATCGCGCAGCACCAGCACCCGCGCCTGATCATCCTGCACATCGGTCAAGGCATCATTGGGCACGACCAGGGCCTGATCGCGACGGCCAGTCTCCACATTCACCGACACGGTCATGTCCTGACGCAGGAAGTCGGGCACCGCGTCGACGGCCAGGCGCACTTCCACCGTGCCGCGCTGCGGATCGATGCTGGGGGCGATGAAGTGGATGCGGGCGGGGAATGGGCGGTCGGGATAGGCGTCTGTAATGGCCATGGCTTCTTGCTGCAGCGCCAGTCGCGCCAGATTGCGCTCGTCGAAGGGCACATGGATTTCTGTCCCGCCCGCCAGTGCAATGGTGAAGAGAACCCGGCCTGGCTGCACCAGATCGCCGGGTTCCACCGCGCGGGTCAGCACCGTGCCGGCGACCTGCGCACGCACCTCGGTCTTGTCCAGCTGCGCCTGCAGCGCCGCCAGCCGCTCGCGCAGCTGCTGCTCTTCCACATTGCCGGGTGCCAGCGCCAGCGCCGTCAGGCGGGCGGCCTCGAGCGCACTGCGGGCCACAGACTCGGCCTGCACGGCCTGTTCCAGGGCTTCGGTGGAAAGCAGGGAGCTCGCGGCCAGATCCCGGCGCCGCGCGGTCTCGCGTTCGGCCTGGGCAAGCTGCGTCTGCGCGCGCTCCAAAGCCACGTCGGCTTGCGGACGCGTGCTGGTGGCCAGCGCCGTCAAGGCGGTCTCGGCCTGGCGCCGCTGAGCAACGATGTCATCGGCACGCAGCACCAGCAGGATGTCGCCGGGCTTGACGACGTCCCCTTCTTCCACCCGTCGCTCCAGCACCACGGCGGTAATTTCACTGCTGATCTGCGCGCGCGACTCTGTCACCACCCGACCGGTGGCCACCACGGTCTGCACCAGCGGCATCGCGTTGATCACATAGCCCTCCACCTGCGGCCCCTGCCACCAACGCAGCGTGCCATAGCCCAGAACGGACAGCAGAAGAATCAGGACGAGCAGGGATGCGGGTTTGACGGCGGGCACGATGTGTCTCCAGATTGAAACTGCAGGATAGCGCCTAGACTGTCAGAACACTGCCGGCTTGGCCAGAAGGGAATGTCATGGCAATCCATCCCCCCGGCTCCTGCGTATCGAGATTTAAACAGTTCCTGCACATTACGCACACACGCCAGAGGCCCGCATGGCAGCATTGTCAGACCACTCGCCCACCCAACGCCACTACTGGCTCACTGGCGCCAGCTCGGGCATCGGCCGGGAACTGGCCCTGCAACTTGCCGCGCAAGGCCACCGCGTCTATATCTCTGCGCGCTCGGCCGATGCCCTGCAGGCACTGGCCGCCGAGGCGCCCGGACAGCTGATCCGCCTGCCCTGCGATGTCAGCGATGACGCGCAGATGGCCACTGTCTTCGAGCAGTTGCCCGAGACCCAGCGGCCACAATGGCTCGACGGCCTGATTGCCGGTGCCGGCGTGTGTGAATACGTGGACCTTCCGGTGCTGGACACCGCCATGTGCCGGCGGGTGGCGGATGTGAACTATTTCGGCGTGATCAATGCCTGCGCCGCCGCCCTGCCCCTGCTGCAGCGCTCGGCGCAGGATGGCTCCCGGGGCCGGCCCGTCATCGCCGGCCTGTGCAGCATGAGCGTGTACACCGCGTTTCCCCGCGCCGAAGCCTATGGCGCCGCCAAGGCTGCCATGGCCTATTTTCTGGATTCACTGCGCTGCGACATCGGCCGCTCGATCGATGTGTGCCTGGTTTATCCCGGCTTCGTCAGCACACCGATGACGGCCAGCAATGACTTTCCGATGCCCTTCTGCATCAGCGCTGAGGTGGCCGCGCGCCGCACACTGGCAGGCCTGGCCCGGCGCCCCCGTGCCCTCGCCTTTCCGTGGCAGCTGCACTGGATACTGAAACTCGCTGCAGCAATGCCCGCGCTCTGGTACGGCGTCATCATGCCCCGCATGCGGCGCAATCCCCTGGCGGCCAGCAAGGAGACTGAGAGGTGAGCACAGCATTCGACAACCAGGCAGGATGCCGGCGCCGCGTTGCCATCATCGGCGGCGGCATTTCCGGCATGGCGGCGGGCTGGTACCTGTCGCAACACCGGGAACTGGCCGTACAGCTCTACGAAGCCGACTCCCGCCTGGGCGGTCACACTGCGACGGTAATGGTGGAAGACGAAGGCAGGCCGCTGGCCATCGACACCGGCTTCATTGTGTTCAACGACCGTACCTATCCACACTTCATCGCCCTGCTTGATGCGCTTGGCGTGGGCAGCCGCGACGCACCAATGAGTTTCAGCGTGTCTGATGCCACCAGCGGGATCGAGTACGCCGGCACCAATCTGAACACGCTGTTCGCGCAGCGCCGCAATCTCGTCTCGCCACGCTTCCTGTGCATGGTGCGGGACATCCTGCGCTTCAACCGCAGCGTGGAGCAGCACCTGCGGGAGGACCCGGCGCTGGGCGGTGCAACCCTGGGCGAGTACCTGCAGCGCTTCGGTTACAGCACGGCGTTTCTGCAGTGGTATCTGATTCCGATGGGCGCTGCCATCTGGTCTTCCGACAACGCGACCATGGCCGCCTTTCCGCTGCAGTTCTTCGTGCGCTTCTTCCGCAATCACGGCCTGCTGGACCTGCAGAACCGCCCGCAGTGGCGGGTGATCGAGGGCGGCTCGCACAGTTACATTCCCGCTCTCACTGCGCCCTATCGCGACAGCATTCTGCTGCAGACCCCCGTGCACGGCGTCCGCCGCCACGTGCAGCACGAGGGCCGCGAGCAGGTGTGCGTGCGCAGCGCCCGCGGCGAGGAATTCTTCGACGACGTGGTATTCGCCTGCCACAGCGACCAGGCCCTGGCGCTGCTGGAGGACGCCACGGAGCAGGAACGTGCACAGCTGAGCGCCATTCCCTACAGCCGCAACGAAGTGGTGCTGCACCATGACGAGCGGGTGCTGCCGCGCAACCGCCGCACCTGGTCCAGCTGGAACGTGAATCTGGGCAGCAGCGACACGCCGCTGCCGGCGCTCAGCTACAACATGAACATCCTGCAGGGCCTGCAAAGCCGCAAGACCTGGTGCGTCAGCCTGAATCAGACAGCGCGGATAGACCCTGCCTGCATCCACAGCAGTTACCACTATTCTCATCCCGTCTTCACACGGGAAGGCATCGCCGCCCAGCAGCAGTTGCTCGCCAGCAATGGTCGGGCACACACCTGGTTCTGCGGTGCCTGGCTGCGCAATGGCTTTCACGAGGACGGCGTGCACTCGGCGCTGCTGGTAGCGCGGGGCATTGGCGCGCTGCCGGGGGGAGAAACTGGTTCTGAGGGAGCAGCTGCTTCTGTGGGAGCGGGCTTGCCCGCGAATGAAGTTCGCTTGCAAGCAAGCTCCCACAGATCAGCAAGCTCCCACACAAAGCAGGATTGACCGCATGCCCCCTCCCCTGCACAGCGCGCTCTACGAAGGCCTGGTGCGGCACCATCGCCGGACACCACGCGATCATGCCTTCGCGTACCGCGTGGCCATGGTTTATCTGGACCTTGACGAACTGGAGCAGGTCTTCGCCCTGCACCCTCTGTGGTCCTCTGCCCGCTTCAATGCCGCGCGTTTCCGCCGCCGGGACTATCATGGCGACCCGTCCTTGCCCGTGATCGACGCCGTCCGCAATACCGTGCGGGAGGCCACCGGCGAGGTTCTGCGCGGCCCTGTGTGCCTGCTGACCAACCTGCGCTACTTCGGCTGCCTCATCAATCCGATCAGTTGTTACTACTGTTTCGACGAGAGTGAACGCTTGCGCTACGTGGTGGCCGAGGTCACCAGCACGCCCTGGCGGGAGCGTCATGCGTATGTGCTGCCGGTCAATGCCGACGGCCCGCTGAACACGGTCACTTTCCCCAAGGCAATGCACGTATCCCCCTTCATGTCGATGGACCAGCACTACCTGTTCCGCCACAGCGCGCCAGGCGAGCAGCTGTCGGTGTACATGGAAAACCACCTTCAGGAGCGCGTGGTGTTTACCGCCAGCCTGCACCTGCAACGCCAGCCCATGACCCGGGCCGGCATGAGCCGCCTGCTGTGGCGCTATCCGCTGATGACGGCACAGGTCGGCATCGGCATTTACTGGCAGGCATTGAAACTGTGGTGCAAGGGCGTGCCCTTTGTACCCCACCCCGGCCACAAGGCATCGGGCACACCAACGGAGACCACGCTGCGTGAAAAGCAATGAAAGCACCCTGACCAAAGCGGTCAACAAAGAACGCCGCCTGTTCGGCAACCCTTCCCGGCAGCTGTTCCTGACCCTGCTGAAACGCGTGCGTCTGGGCAACCTGCTGCTGGTGGAAGAAGACGGCACCGAGCACAACTTCGGTGAACCCCGGCACCAGACTTCTGTGCATGCCACCATTGTGGTGCGCGACCCAGCCGCCTACGGCCTGGTGCTGGGCGCAGGGTCTCTGGGAGCGGGCGAGGCATTCATGAAAGGTCTGTGGGAAAGCACGGACCTGCTGCAGACCATTCGCCTGATCGTGCTGAACATGGACGTGCTGCGCAACATGGACCAGTCCGGCAGCCTGGCCGGACGCCTGACGGGACGCATGTTCCACCTGCTGCACCGCAACACCCTGCACGGTGCGCGCGACAACATCGCGGCGCACTACGACCTGAGCAATGACTTCTTCAAGCTCTTCCTGGACCCGACCATGGCCTATTCGGCTGCCATCTTCACGCCGCAGACGCGGACGCTGGAAGAGGCTTCCACCAACAAGTTCCAGCATGTGTGCCAGCGCCTGCAACTAAGTCCCGCAGACCATCTTCTGGAGATCGGCACTGGCTGGGGCGGCCTCGCCCTGCATGCCGCGCGACACTTTGGCTGCCGCGTCACCACCACGACCCTGTCTGCCGCCCAGGCGGGGCACGCCCGGGAGTGGATCGCCCGCGAAGGGCTGAGTGAGCGCATCACGGTGCTGGAGAAAGACTATCGGGAGCTGGAGGGGCAGTACGACAAGCTGGTGTCCATCGAGATGATCGAAGCGGTGGGGGCGGCGTACTACAAGGATTATTTCGCCCGCGTCTCGGACCTCCTCAAGCCCACCGGGCTTGCCTTGATCCAGTCCATTACCATTTCAGATCAGCGCTACGCGGCGTCGCTGGGCGACACCGACTTCATCAAACGCTACATCTTCCCAGGCGGACAACTGCCTTCCAATGCGGTGATAGCCAGCCACGTGGCGGGCGCAACCGATATGCAACTGATTGGTCTGGAAGACATCACCCTGGACTATGCCCGCACCCTGCACGCGTGGCGCGACAACTTCATGGCGGCCCTGCCCGAGGTGCGTCGGCTGGGCTTTGACGAGACCTTCATCCGCATGTGGCTGTACTACCTGTGCTACTGCGAGGGAGGCTTCATGGAACGAGTGATACACACAGCGCAGTTCCTGCTGGCCAAGCCGCAGTTCCGGGCCATGCCAGGAATACGCGTGTAAAGCAGGCACCTGCCACGAACCAGGGAGTTACAAGCAAATTAATGCTGCCTGGTTCACGTCCATCTCGTCAGGCTGACGTCTTGGTACGTTTGACGAGCATGCGCATGGATGAATGATCTTCTGCCAGCGTCAGCACCTCGATCTCCAGCGCTTCGTTGAATCTGGCCCCTGTCGCGCGAGTCAGCGCAACAGCCATAAGGGCTAGCGGGCGGGCGGACTGATAGGTGATTTCGAGACTGTCTTCGGCTGTCTTGCGACAGAGGATCAAGGGCGGTCGGGCATCGGGATAAATTTTGCGGACATCGGTGTGAATGCGCGACTCCAGTGACATGAAGAAGTCGAGAATATCCTGGTCCTTGTGAAAGAACTCCGGGTGCATGCGTTCAAACGAAAGCATCAACGACCGGGCGAAGTCATCGAGAAGACTCTCCAGGGATTCTCCCCGCAACGTGCATATCGCGCTCGCGAGCTCCAGCATCTCTTGATGGGGATAGTTGCCTACAGTGGTATAGGCGCCTTTGGTCGACAATTTGTCCCCAAGTGCCAGGATCACTTTATCCAGCACATCAAGCCCGTACTTGTCCTCGACGTGGTCCAGCAATTCCACAAAAACTGTTCCCTTCACGATCTCTCTCCTGCAGGCAGCTCAAGCTGCGGACCAAGAAGTGGCGCGGCACTGCCGAAATCATACTTCTTCACGGCACTCAAAAATTGGAAAAAATCCCCTGCCAGTTGACGGCGCAGAGCTTGCTCATTCTCATCTACCCATTCCAGAACATTGACATTGCCGTCATCCAGCCATGCGCGAAGCCTGGCCAGATCCAGCTCCGATGCAACGACAGCAGGCTGCGACCAGGTCGGCAGCTGGCCCGCAGAGGGCAAAGGCATCCCCAGCAGGCGAATCAGTTCCGTTGTGATCACTTGCGAGGTAAGTGGTTTTTCCAGCAGCACATCACAACCGGCCTGTTTTGCCTCGAGTTGCAGTTCCTGCCTGCTCATCGTCGTCAGCCCGATCACTGTGGGACGGGCATTCGGCCACCGCTGGCGGATCCACTGCGTCAGCGCAGTCGCGTCATCTGTCTGCCAGTCAATCATCACGGCAGCGAATGACAGGGCATTTGACTCGGCCTCCAGAAGAATCTGTTGAGCTTGCATGGCCGTGCCGGCGATGGCGAGCTTGCAGCCGTAGCGAGACAGCAGCGCAACCTGCGCCTCCAGGGCTTTCGGCGTCCGGTCGACGATCAGCACTGGCATTCTTTCGAGGCCGGACTCTTGCTGACCGACAGCATCGGCCTCCTCAGCAGCTGCTTGCACAGTCTCCACAGGGATCGAAAAAACGAACGTCGAACCGCTCCCGATCGCACTTTCCAGCAGGACTTCTCCGCCCATGAGCCCGGCGAGTTGGCGCAGTATGGACAGTCCAAGCCCGACACCACCGTACAGTTTGCTGACACTTTGATCTACCTGTTCAAATGGCTGAAAGATCCGCGCCTGCTCCTGTGTCGTCATCCCGATGCCGGTGTCGCTGACCGTGAACTTCAGGAGGGGACCGTGCGCGGGATGGACCTGGATTTCGCCACTAACCTGGACGTACCCCTGCTCAGTGAACTTGACCGCGTTGCTCAAGAGAATCTGCAAGGCCTGCACCAAACGCTCCCGGTCAGCACGGATTTTCGTGTGCAGGATATCGACATGGCTGAGAATGATCTCCAGGCCCTTGGCCCGGGCGGCTGCGTGAATCTGAGCAGCAGCCTCTTCGATCAATTCATCGACACGAAACCACCGGGGGTGCAGCGCAAGTCTGCCCGAGTCGATTGCACTGATCTGCATCACGTCCTTGAGCATGGACAGCAGCACCTGTGCGGAGCTGGAGATGCTTTGCAGGAAGTGTCGCTGCTTGTCGTCCAAGGGAGTATCGAGCAGCAACTGACTCAGACCGATGATCGAATTCATGGGTGTGAGCAGTTCATGACTCATGTTGCCGATGAACAAGGACTTCGCCTTGCTCGCCTCCTCTGAATCTTCCCGGGCGACAGTCAATTGCCTGTTGGCGTCACTCAGGGCAAGGTTGGACGCATACAGTTCGCGGCTCCTGGATTCCAGCAGCGCTTCGGCT
>CAISYX010000382.1 GCA_903889815.1 uncultured Gammaproteobacteria bacterium | reverse complement strand
GTGCAGAACGGCGATCTGGTGTTCTTCGGTGCTGACAAGGCGAAAATCGTCAACGAGTCCATCGGAGCGCTGCGACTTAAAGTTGGCGCAGACATGGGGATGGTGAAAGGTGACTGGGCGCCACTGTGGGTAGTCGATTTTCCCATGTTTGAAGAGGCCAGCGATGGCAGTCTGACGGCCCTGCATCACCCCTTTACCGCGCCGTCCTGCAGCGTCGAAGATGTGCAGGCAGACCCACTCAAGGCTCTTTCGCGCGCTTATGACATGGTACTCAATGGCACTGAACTGGGTGGTGGTTCCATTCGAATCAACCAGCCTTCCATGCAGCAGTCAGTGTTCAAGATTCTGGGTATCGGCGACGAGGAAGCACAGGAAAAGTTCGGCTTCCTCCTGGATGCGCTTTCCTATGGTGCTCCGCCCCACGGTGGCCTGGCCTTTGGTCTGGATCGACTGATCATGCTGATGACTGGCGCGTCTTCGATTCGAGAAGTCATCGCATTTCCAAAAACGCAGTCAGCAGCATGTCCGTTGACTGATGCTCCGGGCCAGGTTTCTGCAAAGCAGTTGCGTGAGTTGAACATCCAGGTTCGTCAGGCAGCCGGCGAGAAGAGCGCATAGGCTTTCTGGCAGCCCGGAGGTGAATGATGGCGGGACACAGCAAATGGTCCAATATCAAACACAAGAAGGCGCGTCTGGACTTCAGTCGCGGCAAGGTGTTTACGAAGTGGATCCGCGAGCTGACTGTCGCGGCGAGGCTTGGAGGCGAGCACGTCGCTGACAACCCCAGGCTGCGCGCGGCGGTTGACAAGGCGCTGGGTGCCAATATGTCACGCGACACCATTGACCGGGCCATCGCGCGTGGTGCAGGTAATACAGAAGCAGAAAACCTCGAGGAGCTGGTCTACGAGGGCTATGGTCCGGGCGGCGTGGCGATTCTTGTCGAGACCTTGACTGACAACAAGAATCGCACCGTCGCTGATGTCCGACATGGATTTTCCAAGTATGGCGGCAATCTTGGTACCAGCGGTTCGGTTGCCTATCTGTTTCAGAAAAAGGGCACCATAAGCTTCGCGTCCGGAGTAGATGAAGACAGAGTTCTGGAGGTGGCGCTTGTTGCCGGCGCCGATGATGTCAGTCTCATGTCCGATGGCAGCCTCGAAGTGGTGACTTCGCCGGAACAGTTTGGAGCAGTCAAGGACGCTCTGGCTGCTGCCGGATTGCACGCCGATGCCTCGGAAGTCAGTATGATCGCCTCTACGGAAGCGACGCTCGATTTTGACACTGCCGAAAAGCTGATGAAGCTGGTGGATCATCTTGAAGATCTGGATGATGTGCAGAACGTGTACAGTAACGCGAGCATTTCCGACGAGGTCATGAGCAGGCTCTGACGGCACGCGTGAGCTGATTGGACTAACTCCGGGAGTGAACACTGATGACTTTGATTCTGGGAATCGACCCAGGTTCGAGATTGACCGGTTACGGGATCATCAATGCCACCGGTAACAAGCTGGGCTATGTTGCCTGCGGCAGCATACGGCTTCCTGATATCGATCATCCTGCGCGATTGAAGCTGATATTTGACAATCTCTGTCAGATCATCGAGCAGTACGCCCCTCAGGAATGTGCCATCGAGGAGGTGTTTCTGGGCAAGAGTGTCTCCTCGGCGCTCAAGCTGGGGCAGGCGCGAGGCAGTGCGATGGTGGCCTGCCTGCATCACAATCTCGCGCTCTCCGAATATTCTCCTCGCAAGGTCAAACAGGCATTGGTCGGAAACGGCAATGCAGAAAAGGAACAGGTTCAGCACATGGTCAAAGTGTTGCTCGGTGTGACCGGGAATGTGCAGGCAGATGCAGCAGATGCGCTCGCCATAGCGATTTGTCACGCCAATACCAGCGCGAATCTGCAGCGCATTGGTGGCGGCGCTACATCATTTCGTAACAGCAGGCTGCAAAGTAAAGGGCGAGTGCCGTGATAGGACGAATCAGAGGGACACTCTCAGAAAGACTGGCTCCAGAGATCCTTGTAGATGTCGCTGGCGTGTTTTACGAGGTTCATGTCCCAATGAGCACCGTTTACCAATTACCGGCAGTGGGGCGTGAAGTCAGTCTGCACACGCACCTGGTTGTGCGCGAAGATGCCCATCTGCTTTATGGCTTTTTCACACTGCAAGAGCGTCAAATGTTTCGCAGTTTGATCAAGGTGTCTGGTGTTGGTCCCAAAATGGCGCTGACAATACTGTCTGGCATGGCTGTTGACGAATTTGTTCGTACCATTCGAGTCAATGACATCGCTGGCCTGACTCGCATGCCGGGCATTGGACGCAAGACTGCTGAGCGCCTGATTGTAGAAATGAAAGATCGTCTTTCCGAGTGGGGCAGCGAGCTGCAGGTCACTTTTCCTGATGCGTCAGTGGGTGCCGGAGCAGGCGACCGAGCAATGTCTCAGGAAGCGGAAACTGCCTTGATCTCGCTTGGATACAAACCTCAGGAAGCCGCTCGCATGATTGCTCAGGTGCTGAAAGCTGACGGTGCGATCTCGAAAAGCGAAGATATCATCCGGCAGGCGCTCAGGAATACGACCACGTCATGATCAATGAAGAAGATCGCTTGATATCAGCCGGCATCAGCCCTAACGACCAGTCTCTGGATAGAGCCATTCGCCCGTTGACATTGCAGGACTATATTGGCCAGAGTGACGTGAAAAGGCAGATGGAAATTTTCATCGGCGCGGCTCGCGATCGCAAGGAAGCCATGGACCATGTGCTGATATCCGGGCCGCCTGGGTTGGGAAAGACTACCTTGGCAAACATCATTGCCAATGAATTGCAGGTGTCGATCAAGACTACGTCTGGTCCGGTGCTGGAGAAGGCGGGGGATCTCGCTGCAATGCTGACCAATCTCGAGGCGGGAGACGTGCTTTTCATCGACGAGATTCATCGACTGAGCCCGGCCATTGAAGAAATACTTTACCCCGCCATGGAAGATTACCAGTTGGACATCATGATAGGAGAAGGGCCTTCGGCCCGCTCGATCAAGCTGGACCTACCGCCCTTTACTTTGGTGGGAGCGACGACTCGGGCAGGTCTGTTGACATCGCCGCTGCGTGACCGATTCGGAATCATTCAGCGACTGGAGTTTTACTCTCCGTCGGAACTATGCAGTATCGTGCGGCGCTCGGCAGCCATCCTTGGTTGCGAGATCGATGCAGATGGCGCTGAGGAAATTGCCCGCCGCGCCAGGGGCACGCCTCGTATTGCCAATCGACTTTTGCGCCGTGTGCGCGACTATGCCCAAATGAAGTGCGGAGGCTTAATGGACAAGCGGGCAGCCTGTCTGGCGCTGGATATGCTGAGCATCGACTGCAATGGGTTCGATCACATGGATCGCCGGCTTCTGATTACCATGATCGAGAAGTTTGGGGGAGGGCCCGTTGGTGTAGACAGTCTTGCAGCAGCCATCAGCGAAGAGCGCGACACTATTGAAGATGTGCTTGAGCCTTATTTGATCCAGCAAGGCTTCATGATGCGCACGACACGTGGGCGCGTGGTCACCCCGCATGCTTATATTCACTTCGGATTGCCAGTGCCTGGCGCGACCTCCCCTCTCGCCGGAGAGTGATTCAAGCCCTCTTTCCTCAGAATTTTCGCCTTCTTTGTGCCATATTTCGTCAGCTCCCGGCCTGAATGTCCCTGAGGCTAAGTTAGATTGAAAAGGTTTGATGCCCGTGTGAGTCTGGAATCACATTAATCGACAAAAACTCTTTATAAAACACCGGATTGTGTATGAGAAGCACAAAATATACCTTATAATGCCGCCAGTTTTTGGAGCTGGGGGGGTGGCAGTGAGCGAATCGATAAACGTGTGGGGATTGATAGTAGCGGCAACCCTGCCCGTTCAGTTGGTCATGCTCATCCTCTTGATGGCCTCGGTAGTGTCATGGGTAATGATCATCCAGCGCTGGCTTGTTCTTTCTGCTGCAGTGCGCGGCATGGAGGGATTCGAGAAGCGCTTCTGGTCTGGAATGGACCTCAGTCAGCTGTTCCGTGAGGGAAGTTCCCAGCAGAAGGAGAGCTCCCAGGTTGGCGGCATGGAAAATATTTTTCGTGCGGGCTTCAAGGAGTTCATGCGACTGCGGCAGCAGGGCGGCATCGAGTCTGACGCCGTCATGGGAGGCGCGCAGAGAGCGATGCGGGTTGCTTACTCTCGCGAAGAGGAGAAGCTGGAAAAGAATTTGACGTTCCTCGCTACTGTGGGATCCGTTTCTCCATACATCGGATTGTTCGGTACGGTTATCGGTATCATGAATTCGTTCATCAGTCTTGCCAGCCAGAGTCAAGCAAGTCTGCAGGTTGTTGCTCCAGGCATCGCTGAGGCGCTGATAGCTACCGCCATGGGTTTGTTCGCAGCTATCCCCGCTGTTGTCGCATACAATCGCTATTCTTCAAGAGTTGAGTCCCTTACAAACAACTACATGACGTTTATTGAAGAATTTGCAAGCATCCTGCACAGGCAGGTTTACAGCACTCCGGGCAAATAGAGGTTCAATGGAAACGGTCCGAAAGCGTCGCAGACCCATGGCAGAGATCAATGTTGTCCCCTACATTGATGTGATGCTGGTGTTGCTGATCGTGTTCATGGTGACCGCGCCGCTACTGACGCAGGGCCTGATTGTCGAGTTGCCGGAAGCCTCCTCAGAGCCGCTTCAAGTAGATGAAAATGCGGAAACCCTGGTAATTTCGATTACTGCAGATGAGCAGTACTACATCAGCCTTGGCAGTACGCAGGAAGAAGAAAGAACTGCTGTAGCCATCGAAGTGATTGGTGATCAGGTGGGCAGAATAGTTAGCGCGAATCCACAAATTCAGGTGTTTGTGGAAGGCGACGGACAGAGCAGTTACAGCTCGTTCATTAGTCTTATGACGGTTTTGCAGGCAGCGGGTGTGGCAAGTCCCAATTTGATTACGAAACCACTGGAATAGTTCATTCGTACTGTGACGGTTTTCAACGGATATCCACTTTCGGTCGTGCTGGCAGTATTGCTGCATGTGTCGGTGGTCGGGGCGCTCCTGTACTTCCAGCAGGCAGATACGGCAGTTATCGATATCGTCCGTCCGCCCTCAGTCAAGGCGCTGCTTGTGAACGAGAATCCACAAGCGCGCAATGAACAGGTGCAACAGCGTCAGGCGCAGCAGGAGCGCGATCAGCGTGCCGAGAGGGAGCGCCAGGAGCAGCAGCGACTGGAAGCCGCACAGGCGGAGCAGCGACGCGAACAGGCAGAGCGCGAGGCGGAAGAGCAGCGAGTTGCGGAGCGGCAGCAGGATCAGGAGCGGCGTCAGGCAGAGCAGCGCCAAGCCGAGCAACAGCGGGTAGCGGAAGAGCAGAGGCAGCGCGAGGCAGAAGAGCGCCGGCAGCAGGAAGTGGCGGCAGAGCAGGAGCGTCAGCGACAAGAGCAGGCTCAAGCCCAGGCTCTTGCGCAGCAGGAAGCGGACTCGCGGGAGCTTGCTGAAACAGACGCGGAACTGGTAATGGCGTACTCAGCGGTGATTCATGACCTTGTTCAGCAGTACTGGTCGCGACCGCCCAGCGCTCGAAATGGGATGGTGGTAGTGCTGCGAATTCGCATGGTGCCGACGGGAGACATCCTGGATGTCGCCATAGTGCAATCAAGCGGCGACTTTGCGTTTGATAGAGCTGCCGAGTCTGCTGTGCTGAAAGTAAATAGATTTACCGAGTTGCAGGGCATGGACCCTCGGCTTTTTGACCGAAATTTCAGAACATTCCTGTTAACATTCAGACCTCAGGATTTATTGAATTGATCAAGACTTTGCGCAATCTGGTGATTGTTGTCTCTCTGTTCGCAGAGGGGCTCATGGCAGCTGAGCTGAATATCGAGATCACTCAGGGTGTCGACAACCCTATTCCTATCGCTGTGGTGCCATTTTCATGGGAAGGGTCAAGCGCATTGAGTGAGGATGTAGCCGGAATTGTGGCGGCAGATCTTCAGCAGGTAGGCGAATTCCGAGCGCTGCCCGCAGGAAACATGCTCAGCACGCCAGATGAAGCGGCCGAAGTGTTTTTTCGCGACTGGCGCATTCTGGCTCAGGATTATCTGCTGATAGGAAAGATTACCAATTCCCCGGGAAGTCAGCTTGTTCAGGTGCAATACGAGTTTTTCGATGTGGCACGTGAACAAAAACTCGTGGGCGAAGTGCTTACTGGATCCATGTCGCAGCTGCGCGACATCGGTCACGAGATAAGCAATGTAGTTTATGAGCAGGTGACTGGCGTTCGTGGTGCGTTCTCGACGGAAATTCTTTACGTCTCGGCACAATTCGTTTCGCCGGAGCTTACTTACTATCGTATTGAGAAGTCTGACTATGATGGCAGAAGGTCACAGGTTCTAGTCGAGTCACAAGAGCCCCTGATGTCCCCTACATGGTCTCCAGATGGCAGTCAGGTGGCCTATTTGTCATTTGAAACCAATCTGCCACGTATCTATATCCAGGAAATCGCGACAGGACAGCGTCGCCAGATTACCAATTTTCCGGGCATCAACAGCTCTCCTGTGTGGTCGCCGGATGGCACGAAGCTGGCAATGGTCTTGTCGAAGGACGGAAGCCCTGATGTGTACGTGATGGATCTCATGAGCAATCAGTTGACGCGTCTGACCGACCATCCGCGAGCTGAGACTGAGCCCAGCTGGTCCGCTGACAGTCGCTCCGTGGTCTTCACGTCGGACCGAACCGGTCAACCTCAGATCTATCAAGTTGGAATTACAGGAGGTTTTCCCGAGCGGCTAACCTTCGACTGTTTTTATTGTGCAAAGGGACGTTTCCTGCCGGATGGCAAGAATCTTGTCCACGTCAGGCGTGACACCCGCGAAGATAACAGCTACAGCATAGCGATCTTCAATATCGAGACTCAGCGGTTGATAACATTGACTGACACTTCACTAGACGAATCTCCCAGCGTGGCGCCGAACGGAAGCATGATCATGTTCGCCACGAAGGTCAATGGAAGAGGCATCTTGGATGCCGTTTCAATTGACGGACGTGTAAAGTTCCGTTTACCATCCGCGCAGGGCGATGTTCGGGAACCATCTTGGTCGCCGTTCTTAAATTGAACTAAATAAACTTGTGTTTTTGATAGCATCAGCCTATTGGAGGACTTGCAGAGTGGGTACGCACAGCATGAAATTTTTCAAGACAACAATTCTGGCTTTGTCAATTATGGGCCTGGCGGCCTGTAGTTCGACTGGCGACGAAGAAGCCATGGCTTCTACTGCAGATACTTCTGGTATCGACGCTACAACTGCAGCTGCACAGCGTGCAGAAGCAGAGCGCCTGGCACGTGAGCGTGAAGCTCAGCAGCGCATGGAAGCAGCAGCACTGGCTACAACAGTGTTCTACTTTGACTTTGACGTTTCCGAGTTCATGGCGTCTGATCGCGATGTACTGGCAATTCACGGTCGCAACCTGGCTGCAAACTCCAGCCGTCGAGTTCGTCTGGAAGGGCACGCAGACGAGCGCGGCACGCGCGAGTACAACCTGGCATTGGGCGAGCGTCGTGCGAACAGCATCCGCGATTACCTGGTAGTCAATGGTGCGTCGCTGTCCCAGATCGAAACAGTAAGTTATGGCGAAGAGCGTCCTTCTGACACAGGTCAGACTGAAGCGTCTTACCGTCTGAACCGTCGCGTAGAAATCAAGTAATCTCTACAAGGCAGGACAGTTGATGAAACACTTTCTCGCAACGCTTGTTATAGCGGTACCAGCCTCACTGCTCAGTACTAACGTAATGAGCGCGGCGGGAGTAGTGGAAGCTCAGCCTTACCTGCCTGGTCAGACCTCTTCTGGAGTTCAACCAGGCAGTTCTTCGAATGATGCATTAGTCATGCTGCTTGATCAGTTTCGCGAAATGCGCTCGGAGTTGGAAACGCTACGTGGACTGGTAGAAGAGCAGAATTACGAATTAAATAATCTCAAGCGCGAGTCGCTGGATCGATATACTGATCTTGATACCCGTTTGACTTCGATCTCCAGCGGTCAGTCTGCTCCGATTGCTCCGGTAGTCGTTCAGGCTCCAGTCGCTGCATTGGCTCCTGCAACTCCTGTTGCTGCGCCCATCAATGCGGCAGCGCCTGTTACCGTACCTGTCCAGGTTCAAGCTCCCGTGGCGGATGAGTTAACGCCTCAGCAGCCTGCTGTCAGTATTCCAGTGAATGATACTCCTGCCGTTTCGGCTCCTTCGGTGCAGCCTACAGTATTGACAGAGCAACAGCAGTATCAGCTTGCACTGGATTCATTGCTGCAGGATGAGCAATACCAGAACGCCGTTACAGAATTTGATAAGTATCTCAGCCTTTACCCGAGCGGAAGGTTCATCACCAACGCCTACTATTGGAAAGGTCAGGCATACGTCAATCTTGCCATGATGGAAGAAGCACGACTTGCGTTCGAAACAATAGTGACGCAGTACCCTGATGGACGCAAAGTCGATGATGCAATGTACTCATTGGGTACAGTCTATGACAAACTTGGGAATGCAGAGCGAGCACAGCAGTTGCTTCGCCAAGTACAGTCTCGCTTCCCAAATACTTCTGCTGCAAACCTTGCCGACATTTACCTGCGCTCAATGAATTGAATTTCCGGCGTGCAAAGGCAGTGATTGCCAAAAGTACACGTCGGGTAATTGATATGAGCTTTCCATGAATGAACTCACAAAATCGATGGACACATCGGCATCACTCCGCATCAATGAGATCTTTCACTCATTGCAAGGTGAAACCCGTACTGTTGGTTTGCCGACGGTCTTTATTCGTCTGACAGGTTGCCCATTGCGATGTCAGTATTGCGATACAGCATACGCTTTCCATAAAGGAGAAGTGATGACTCTTTCCTCGATTCTGGAAACAGTTTCTTCTTATGGTGCTGATTTTGTGACAGTGACAGGGGGCGAGCCACTCGCCCAGCCAGAGTGCCTTTCCTTGCTGAAACAGCTTTGCGACACCGGTGCAGAAGTATCTCTTGAAACCAGCGGCGCCATGTCGATTGCCAATATTGATTCGCGTGTTGTAACAGTTATGGATTTGAAGACACCTGGTTCGCTTGAATGTGATCGCAATCTAGAATCCAACATCAGCTTGTTGAAGTCGAATGATCAAGTGAAGTTCGTGATCTGTGACAGGCGAGACTACGAGTGGGCAAAGTCGAAGTGCGATCAATACGACCTGCGTCATCGAGTAAACGAGATTTTGTTTTCACCCAGTTTTGGAACTTTGTCCTATAAACAGCTTGCTGAGTGGATTCTGGCGGATCGCCTGAAAGTGCGCATGCAGGTTCAACTGCACAAGCATATCTGGGGTGATGAGCCAGGGCATTGATCTCTGGCTCCAGAGTTTAACGTGCGAACTGGATTGGAATTGCAATGAAAAAAAGAGCCGTAGTCTTGCTTTCTGGTGGTCTTGATTCGGCTACTTGTCTTGCGATAGCACTGTCTCGTGGCTACGATGTTTTTGCGTTGAGTTTTGATTATGGCCAGCGTTCGGCAAGCGAGTTGCTGGCGGCCCGCGCTATCGGGCTTGCAGCCGGGATTGAAAAGCATCTTGTAATACCGCTGGGTATTGGCGCGTTGCGCGGCTCAGCATTGACAGATCATCAAGTAGCGGTGCCTGAGCAAGAGTCCTCTGGAATTCCTGTAACTTACGTTCCAGCACGCAATACGGTCTTTCTGTCTTACGCCTTGGCGCTCGCAGAAGTCTCTGAAGCGCAAGCCATTTTCATTGGGGTCAACGCACGGGATTATTCGGGATATCCGGATTGCCGTCCAGAGTTCATCGCAGCATTCGAGACGATGGCCAACCTTGCGACCAAATCAGCTGTAGAAGGTTGCCCAATCAAGATAGAAGTGCCTCTGCTCATGATGAGCAAGGCTGAAATCATCAAGTCAGGTACAGCACTCGGAGTCGATTACACTTCGACTGTCTCGTGCTACCAAGCAGACATGAATGGACGTGCCTGCGGTCTTTGTGACAGTTGCCGATTCCGTCGTAAGGGCTTTTTTGAGGCTGGATTGCCGGACCCGACCCGCTATCAGAGCACTTGAGCCATTCTGCTTAATTCTCCACAAAGTACTTGTCTTTTTTTCTCATGATAGTAGTATGTCCGCCTTTCTTGCATGGGTCGTTAGCTCAGTCGGTAGAGCAGTTGGCTTTTAACCAATTGGTCGTGCGTTCAAGTCGCACACGACCCACCATTTTTCTCCGCTCCAATTTTTTCCCGTGTCTATATTCGCGAAGTCCCGCTTATGACGGCGATGTCTGATACCTCTGGAATCCTTGCTTCTGATACAGCACTTGTGCGTAATCATCTCGCGGCAGTCACAATGTCACAGCCAATGAGTGACGTGGAAGCGGCAGATTGCAAAGCCCGAATAAAGCAACTGCTTGCCGAGAAAAACGCGGTGCTGGTGGCTCATTACTACACTGATTCTTTCCTGCAGGCACTGGCAGAAGAAACTGGCGGTCTTGTTTCCGATTCTCTTGAAATGGCCCGCTTTGGGCGCGACAGCGATGCGACTACATTGGTTGTTGCAGGCGTGCGTTTCATGGGAGAAACGGCTTGCATACTCAGTCCCGACAAAACGGTGCTGATGCCCACGCTGGACGCTACATGCTCACTTGATGTGGCATGTCCTGCCGATGAATTTGGGGCATTTTGCGACGCCCATCCCGATCATATTGTGGTTGTCTATGCCAACACTTCTGCTGCAGTCAAAGCGAGAGCAGATTGGGTAGTGACTTCCAGTATCGCTGTGGAGGTGGTCGAGCACCTGGCGGCACAAGGCAAGAAAATCATCTGGGCCCCGGACAGGCACCTGGGCAGCTACATTCAGTCCCGCACCGGTGCAGACATGTTGCTTTGGAATGGGGCATGCATTGTTCACGAAGAGTTCAAAGCCAAAGGCTTGCAGGATTTGCGGGCGGTCTATCCCAACGCCGCAGTTCTGGCGCACCCGGAATCGCCGGCATCGGTTTTGGCTATTGCAGATGTGATAGGTTCTACGACTCAAATCATCAGGGCCGCGATGCAGTTGCCTCAATCTCACTTCATCGTTGCGACTGACAAAGGCATTTTCTACAAGTTGCAGCAAATGGCACCGGACAAGACCTTCATCATTGCTCCCACTGCCGGGAAAGATGCGACCTGCAGAAGTTGTGCGCACTGTCCCTGGATGGCAATGAACTCGCCGCAGCGCCTGCTGGAATCCCTCGAGACGGGGAGCAACCGTGTATCAGTGCCAAGAGCGATCTCGGAGCGGGCAATGGTGCCGTTGCAGCGAATGCTGGATTTCGCTTCCGGCAAGCGACTGAAAGCGACTGGGCGCGCCTGAGAAGGCGCTTCAGCATGCGCGTGTCAGAAGTCCCTCGCTGAGCGCCCCATTTGTTCGACATCCAGGGATTTCTGGCGAAGACGGGCCAGCAGGGGAGCATTGTTCTGCTTCTCAGATTCAATCCTCAAGGCATATTCAAGTTGCTCCGATGCACTGCGGAAATCACCGACCTGGATGAAATACTCTGCTCTTGCCTGGTGCACTTTGCTTACGTCTCCGACCAGTCCCTGAGTTTCCGCGAGGACATACCAGAGTTCATGGTCCTCGGGCCTGTTCGCAGTGTGATTTTCAAGAATACGCGCCGCTTCGGCATATTCTCGTGACGCTGTCAGGGCCTGGGCGTAGGCCATCGTCAAAGGATGGTTGTCAGGATTGATGCTCATGTGACGCTGCAGGAAGCTCGCTGCCATTCCTGCTTCGTTACCCTGCGTGTATAGCTCGGCACGTGTCACCACGAACGCTATGCGATTGGGTTCCGCCGTCAAGAGAGGATCCAGTGCTTCCTGGGCTTTCACGAAATCATTGTTCTTGCCAAGCGCAACGGCCAGCCCATATTGCGCAGCTCTGCGTGAAGTATCGTCCTTGCTGTCGCGCAGGGCTGTTTCGAACATGGTAACGGCGTTGGCGGGATCGACTTCGTAGTGCACCAGTATGCGTGCGCGCATCAGCTGGTACTCCAGTTTGGGGTCAGCAGGTCTGGCAGGATACCGACTCGCCCGGCCACGCGTGTCCGCAACCCGTGACTCCGTGACCGGGTGCGACAACAGGAACTCCGGAGGACGTGACCCGAAACGATTCAGTCCCATCAGGCGCTCAAACATCGCTGGCATTTCGGCTGGGTCATAACCAGCGTCGTAGAGCGTCTTGATGCCGAGCCTGTCCGCTTCAGCCTCATTGTTGCGCGAAAACCGCAGCTGGTTCTCCAGCGAACGGCCCTGTGCGGCCATAATGGCAGCCTGACCGGTATCTGGGCTGGATGTGCTCATCACTATGATGCTTGCGAGCAGGGTCGCCAGTTCAGGAATGCGTCGTTCCTGGGCATCTTCCACGCTGCGTGCGAAATGACGCTGGCTAACGTGCGCGATCTCGTGCGCCATGACCGAAGCGAATTCGCCCTCCGTATGGGCATTCAGAAACAGCCCGCCGTTCACGCCGATGATGCCTCCAGGCGCAGCGAAGGCATTGAGTTCCGGGCTATCCACGATTATGAAAGACATGCGGTAGTCCTGCAGCTCGCTGTGCAGGGCCAGATTGTGCGTGACATTCATGAGGTAATCATTGAGGAGCGGGTCGGCTATGGTCTTGCTGCTGCGCCGGATTGAGCGAAGGAATTCGCGACCGAGAGCGTATTCATCATCAAGTGAAATCAGACCTGAAATGCGGTCCCCAAGACTGGGAATCTGCACTTGCGCGGAGCTTGAGTGCGACACCAACACAGTGGCTGCGATGGCACACAACAGAGGGGTCAATTTCGTCATGAGGCGCGCTTGCTTTCCATGTGTCGAGTCCTGCACAACTGTAATCCTAAGACCGCGGGCAGTACAAATAATTCCGTGACTGTCTGACCTGATATGGGGGCAGTTGTTTTCATTTCTAGGCAATCAGGGGCTATGCTTGGTAAACTGCCAGCCATGAAAATTCAAGCCGATCAGGAACTTGATGCCAGCGGACTGATGTGTCCCCTGCCTTTGCTGAAAGCAAAGCTGGCATTGAATGCACTACAACCCCAGCAGATTCTCAAGGTTATCGCCACGGACCCTGGTTCGGAGCGAGACTTTCATGTGTTTGTTCAGCAAAGTCGGCACACCATTCTGGACTTTTCCAAAGATGACATTGCGTACTACTACTGGATCAGAAAAGGCTGACAGCTCATGCGCAAACTGTTTCGAAGCTTTTTCGATCGGTACTTTCACGACGAAGAAGCAATCAGTTTTGTCAGTATATCGGGAGTGGCTTTGCTGATACTGCTGACAATCGGCGCCATTCTGGTTCCCTTGTTCGCTTCTGTTGTCACCGCGTATCTACTGCTGAGTCTCTTCAACTTCCTGTTGTGCTGCAACGTTGCCCACTGACTTGCTATTTGGCGTGTATTCGCTGGTTGCGGGGGTTTTCGTCGCAATTCTGTTTTTTCTTTTCCCTCAGGCGTGGGGTCAGCTTGGACGCTGCATCAATGACTTGCCGCGCCTGATTGGTGAAGGTCAGGAAGTACTGCCGCATCTACCTGCCTCTCACTCTGGTCTTGTCAGCGAACAACAAGTACAGGCACTGATCGGC
>CAISYX010000381.1 GCA_903889815.1 uncultured Gammaproteobacteria bacterium | reverse complement strand
TGGTGGGAACTTGTCGCCCCCAGGACCTGAAAGTGTGACTGGCTCGACAGCATGGGGGCAGAAGGTGGGAGCTTGCGCTGGCTGTGGGAGCGGGCCTGCCCGCGAACGATCGCAGAAGAATCTGTTCGCGAGCAGGGCTCGCTCCCACAAATATCACCTGTTCGCGGGCAAGCCCGCTCCCACAGGCAGGGCTCGCTCCTACAACAGCATTACTCCCAGACGTTACGCACAGTCAGCGGCAGATCGGACTTGTTGCCATTGGCACCTTCCACATGGATGGTGAAGCTGTCGCCACTGCGCGTGTAGCCCAGCGACTTCATGCCGCCTTCGGTCACCGCCGTGAAATGCACGTGGTTGTCGGCAATCATCGACAGTTCCATCTTCTGCGGCGCCGGTGTGCGTGGCGCGAAGCCCGGGTTCCACTGCTGGATGTGCAGCACCAGAGAGCCGTCCACTTCTTCAATGGTGATCATCTCGAACATGCTGGTGGCGCCCTCGCCCGTAGTCATGCGCACCATGGCGGCGATGGAGCGGCCTTCGGCCTTGATCCAGTTCTCTTCCAGCTGATTGGCGCCCAGCTTGCCGGCGTAGGTGCCCGTCATCCACGACAACTGGTCGATGGTGGCGGCAGGGCCGGCGGCCAGTGCGAAGGGGGATGCCAGGGTGAACAGGGCTGATGCCAGAATCATTCTTGTTGTTTTTTGCATAGCGGGCTCCAGAGGAAAGTTGTGTGTGGCCAGAGCTTACCACCACCTTCCCGCTGTTGGATAATCGGTTATCATCGGCGCCATCCAAACAAGAGGGGACCACCATGAATTATCGCTACATCGGCAAGAGCGGCCTGCGCGTCAGCCCGATCTGCATGGGCACCATGAGCTTCGGCACCTGGAGCGACGAGAACGAAGCCTTCCGCATTCTGGACAAGGCCTACGAGCGCGGCATCAACTTCTACGACACCGCCGAGGTGTATCCCGTGCCCCCCAGCCCCGAGACCGTGGGCCTGACCGAGACCATCTTCGGCAAGTGGCTGAAGACCCGCGACCGCGACTCCATCATCATCGCCACCAAGGTGGCCGGCGCTGCTGCGGGATGGCTGGTGCCTCCCATCCGCTCCGGCATGACCGCCATCGACCGCCACCACATCGAGCGTGCCGTGGAAGGCAGTCTGCGCCGCATGGGCATTGACTACATCGACCTGTATCAGGTGCATTGGCCCGACCCGATCGTGCCGATTGCAGAATCCATGGCCGCGCTGGACCGCCTGGTGGAATCTGGCAAGGTGCGCTATATCGGCACTTCCAACGAAACGTCCTACGGCCTGACCAAGGCCAACACCATTGCAGACTACGAGGGCCTGGCCCGCTTCCAGTCCATCCAGAACAACTTCTCGCTGCTGCACCGCCGCTTCCTGGATGAACTGGCGCAGGTGTGCCGCCGCGAAAACGTGTCGCTGCTGCCCTACTCGCCGATCGCGGGCGGCATGCTCAGCGGCAAGTACAACGCAGACAAGATTCCGGCGCGCAGCCGTTTCGGGGAATATCTCGCTCTACCGCACCCGCGTCAGCGCGCCATGGCCGACCGCTTCCTGAACAAGGGCACGCTGGATTCCACGGCGCGCTATATCGAGATTGCCCGTGAAGCGGGGATGTCCGTCACGACGCTGGCGACGGCTTGGAGCATGAATTTCGACTTCGTGGCCTCGACCATCATCGGCGCCCGCGACGCGGTGCAGCTGGATGACACGCTGGCGGCGCTGGACGTGACGCTGAGCGCGGACGTGCTGGCGGCGTGCGATGCGGTGCACAAGGCCATTCCGTATCCGATGGGGTGAGGAATTGTTGGCGCTCCAAATCTTAATCTCTACTTCAGCAAAGCTTTGGCTGCACTCATCTGCTCGTGCTCAAACGCCGCCGCAAAGTCGTCCAGCTCGCTCGGTTGCATGCCGATGGCCCGGCTCAGCGCGACTTCGCGCCAGTTCTCGATGGCCGCTTGCACCTGCGCCAGAACACGCATGGCCTGCTGCTTGTCGAGCGCAAACCAGGAGCTGCGGGCCAGCAGCATCTGCAGGTCTGTGATGGGCCCGTCCTGCTCTGAAAGCCAGGTCTTGGACTCCCGTTGCTTGTCCGGAAACGGGTTGATGTCAAACGCAGGGGCCAGGCGCCACAGTCCCCGCGACACATGCAGGAAACCATGGTTCTGCAGATGGTCGTCGACATTGGTAATGAGCAGATTGAAGACCATGCGGCGCCAAAGCTGTTGCAGGTCGGCGACCGGGGCATGGCCGTGCGCGCGAATGACATCCGCAATTTCCGTGTAGCTGCGCTCTTCCTCACGCGTGGCCTGCAGCATGGAAGCGGCCGATTGATAGGGAATGCGCCCGTCACGATGGCGGTCAAAACGGCGAATCAGCGCCACAGGCACATCGCCGATCTGCACGATGCGCGCTGCGGCGGCCTCTATGCCCGCCTGATTCGCCAGCTGCAGCGCCAGCACTTCTGCACGCGTGACACTGCGCGTATCACCCATGCTGGGGAACTTGCCAATCGCAAGTCCACCGTCGTGGTCCACCACGGTACATTTGGGACGCATACCCCCCAGCGAGGTGCCCTTGCCCTGCAGATAACGCAAGTCCTCAGCGGTTTCCTGACCTTGCTCCACCGCATGGCTTGCCTGAAAGAGTCTTTCCAGTTCGAGCAGCGGGGGCGTGCGCCGCTGCCCCTGCTCTGCGCTGCGATGCAAACCGCCTTCAGGTTCACCCAGACGCAGCGCGCCAACGCGGCTGAAATCATCGACTGCCAGCAGGTAGTCCAGTTCAGTCAGCGCCCTCAGTGTCGGATCGTCTCTGCGCCGCCTGGCATGGTCACGCGCAATCACCCGACGGCCCCAGGCGTCAGGTGCCGTATCAGCAAGCGCGCCATGAAACACGGAGTCGTGCGCAGAGGCCGCCTTGTGTGTCTGGTAGCCGGACGCCAATTGCAGGTCGGCAGATACCGTGAAGCACTCCGGTGCACTCAACCAGGACTGGTCATAGGCAATGGCGCTGTTTTCACGCTGCCCCTGACGAATGTACACGAGCGTGCCCAGCGCAATGCCTGCTTCGCCGATACTGAGCTGCAACTGTCTGCGCGTCGTCGCCAGTGCCGTCATAACGCCCCCGAGAGACCTGTCTTGCTGCGTACGCGCTGCGGCAGTTGCTCATCCATCATGGTCAGCCCGATGTCGTCACTGGCCGTGTCCAGCAAGCGCTCCAGCGCCTGAATCTCGCCAAACACATGGAGGGCGCGGCCATAGAAGTGGACAGGCACCCGGACATCGCCCTTCTCCATGCGCCGGACTGTGGACAG
Source organism: uncultured Gammaproteobacteria bacterium (assembly GCA_903889815.1). Classification (GTDB taxonomy): domain Bacteria; phylum Pseudomonadota; class Gammaproteobacteria; order Pseudomonadales; family Pseudohongiellaceae; genus UBA5078. The sequence goes on along the minus strand of CAISYX010000381.1, from coordinate 320 downwards.
TGACGCCCCCATGCGCGTTGCCAGCGACGCCTGCGAGATGTGTCGCCGGCGCCGCGCAAGCGAAATGTCATGGCCGAGCTTGCGGATGGCACGCTCGACGGGGATAGGCAGGGGTGATTCCATTTAATGGATCCTATCAGAACAATTAATTGGCTTTAATACTCTGATGGGAACTATACAAGAGCGGGAATGGAAAGGCAAACCGGTGACATCACCACACCCATTCGTCGTCATCATCCAAAGGGATGGACGCCAGTACATCGGCATCGCACGCCAATTGGGCCCGTAGCCAGTAGCCATGGCTCAGCCCAAAAAAGCGG
>CAISYX010000380.1 GCA_903889815.1 uncultured Gammaproteobacteria bacterium | reverse complement strand
GACCCTGTCGCGCAGTGACACCCGCGGCAGCAGCATCCCGCACGCTGGCCTGGGCTTTCGGTGAGCCTGAGGTCGAGGCAGTCTTCAAGCAGATTCCCGAGGATTTCCGCGTGATCGAGGAACTTGGATTCGCGCTCACCGGCTCCGGAGAGCACGCCTGTCTGCGGATTCGCAAGACAGGCGTGACAACGCAGGAAGTTGTGCGTCTGCTGGCCCGGCGTGCCGGCATCCGGGAGTTCGATGTGGGCTACGGCGGTCTCAAGGACAAGCAGGGCGTGTGTGAGCAATGGTTCAGTCTTTATCAGCCAGTGCCTGCGCCTTTGCTGCTGGATGACTTTGCACAGCGCGGCATCGAAGTGCTGGAGAGTTGTCGCAACAGTCGCAAATTGCGGCGGGGCAGCCACAAGGTCAATCGCTTCCGTATCCGGCTGCGCAATCCGCAGTGGCGAAATGGGTGTGCTGCGGGCGCGACGGTACTGCAGGCGCTGGAAGAGCGCCTTGCGCTGGTGGCCAGTCGTGGCGTGCCCAATTATTTCGGTGAACAGCGCTTCGGTCGTGACATGGGGAACGTGGCGCAGGCACGCCAGCTGTTTGAGGGTGAACTGCGCATGGCGAAGGGCTACAAGCGCGGGCTGCTGCTGTCATCGGCACGCTCTCAGGTCTTCAATGAAGTCCTCTCCGAGCGTGTGCGGCAGCAGGTCTGGGATGGATGGCTGGAAGGAGATGTCTGGAACCTGAATGGCTCGGACAGCGTTTTCGAAGCGCCGCAATGGACAGATGAGTTGCGGGCGCGTCTGCAGGCCTTTGACATCCATCCCACCGGGCCCCTGTGGGGGACTGGCCTCCTGCGCAGCCGCGCCGCTGCAAAAGCACTGGAACTGGCAACGGGTGCACAGTGGCAGGACTTGTGTGAGGGCCTTGAGGCTGCGGGCCTGAGTCAGGCGCGTCGCGCCCTGCGTCTGGCCGTGCAGGATCTGCGTTGGCAGGCCTTGGACAGTGGCGATCTTGATATTGAATTTGCGTTGCCGCCGGGCACTTATGCCACGACGGTGCTGCGCGAAGTGTGCATTTTGAAAGAGGCAGTCAAAGAGTGAGCAATGTAAATCTTGCCGGAATCGGCATGACATCCCAGCGTACCAGGGAACGACTGGTGGGGCGTTTGATCGAACAGGGCATCAAGGACTGGGCCGTGCTGGACGTCATGCGCAGTACGCCACGCCATATTTTCCTGGAAGAGGCACTGGCCCATCGCGCCTACGAGGATGTGGCTCTTCCGATTGGCTACAACCAGACGATCTCCCAGCCCTATATCGTCGCCAGGATGACCGAGGCGGTCCTGAGCAATCATCCAGCGCTGGTCGACGGCAAGCTGGGCACCGTGCTGGAAGTGGGCACCGGTTGCGGGTATCAGACGTCGATCATTGCGCCGCTGGCTCGCAAGGTTTATTCCGTGGAACGCATCAAGCCTTTGCAGGAGAAGGCGCGGGTGAATCTGCGTCTGCTCGGCTTGCACAATGTGCATTTCAAGCACGACGACGGCAGTCTGGGCTGGAAAGAGAAGGGTCCCTTCGACGCGATCATCGCCACTGCCGCGCCGCAGCAAGTGCCGCAGGAGCTGTTGAACCAGCTGGCCGATGGCGGCCGGCTGATCATTCCGGTCGGTGGTGAAGATGTTCAGGAGCTGCGGCTGATCACCCGTACTGGCGACGAATACCATACGCGAATAGTGGAAGCAGTGCGTTTTGTCCCATTGTTCATAGGAGCAGTGCAAAAATGAGTGAAGTGCCAAAACCCGCTGATCATCGGTCACCAGCCACGTTGAAGTCCCGCGTTGTCACCTTTCTCAAAGGGCTGGCCATGGGCGTGGCTGATTCCGTGCCTGGCGTGTCTGGCGGTACCATTGCCGTGATGGCCGGAATCTATGAGGAATTGATCGAGTCCCTGCGCAATCTCAACCCGGTGACATTGTATTCTTATCTGCGCCTTGGCGTGCCGGGGTTCTGGAGAGCAATGAATGGCGGCTTCCTGCTGTCTTTGCTGCTCGGCATCATGATTGCCCTGTACACCAGCGCGGGCACTGTGTTGTACCTGCTGGAGCACCAGTATCCGCTGATCATGGCATTCTTTTGCGGGCTCGTGCTGGCGTCCACCTGGTTTCTGCGCCGGCAGGTCGAGGTCTGGAATGGACGCATCATCGGCTTGTTCCTGCTGGGCGTTTTCGTCACCTTGCTGATCGCCCTGGCCAACCCGCTGCAAGGCAATTTCAGTCTGCCTTACTTGTTCATATGTGGTGCAATAGCCATCTGCGCCATGATTCTGCCGGGCATCTCCGGGGCGTTTGTCCTGCTGCTGCTGGGGGTATATGACTACGTTCTGCAGGCACTGCGAGCGCTGGAGTTTGACGTCATTCTGGTCTTTGCAACGGGCTGCGCGATTGGTCTGCTCAGCTTTGCCCATCTGCTGTCGTGGACGTTTTTCTACTACCGTCAGCAGACGTATGGCTTCCTGACCGGTATGCTTGCAGCGTCCGTGCTGGTGCTGTGGCCCTGGAAGTTCACGCCTGAGGGTGCCGCTGGCCAGTTTCTCAGCCCTGCTGCGTATGCTGCTGTGACGGGCCAGAACGTGTCTGTGCCAGCGGTGCTGGTGTTGGTAGCTATTGGGTTTGCAGTTGTCGCTCTGTTTGAAAGAATCACGCGTGTCGAACACTGAGAGGTACCCGATGTTGTCTATTGAATTGCCCTCTGCCTTGCGCCGTGTGCAGCCCTGGCTGTTCTGTGCGGGTGTGCTGGTGCTGCAGGCCTGCGGCGGGCGTTACCAGGCACCGCTGGACGACCAGAGCGCCATACTCGAGCGTCAGGCTCCCCCCATCTATTCCACCACTGGTGTGTCTTCGCCGGGTGGCGCGATCAGTAGCTCCACAGCGCCTGCGCCCGTCGCCGCCACGACTACCGGCGCCAGACCCATTGCTGCCGGAGTCGCCGTGCAACCGGCCCCTGGCGTCAATGTCAATGTAGTGAACGAGCCGTCCAGCATCCGCCGCAGCACGTTGGGACGTGCGCCGCTTGGCGACTCCCCGTCGCCATCTTCCGCGCCGGCAGCAGTCCCCGGCACGGTGCCCGCTGCATCGGGAGCCTTGGCGCCGAGCGGCCAGGGTGCCAACTTCGCTCAGCGCCACACCGTTGTGCGAGGAGACACTCTTTACTCCATCGCATGGCAATATTCGGTGGATGTGCGGGCGCTGGCTCTGGCCAACAATCTCAACCCGCCCTACACGATCTATCCAGGGCAGGAACTCACTGTGAGCACCAGCGGCTTGTCCAGCAATGCTGTGGCTGGTGTGCCCACATTGCCGGCAGCGCCTGCCGGCGATGCTGCGCCCGCGCCTGCGGCCCGACCAGCCGACGCTGTTGCGAGCCGTCGCACTGGCAATGTCCCCAGCAAGCTCGTGGACGATATTGCGTGGCAGTGGCCAGTGGAGGGTCGGGTACTGCGCTCATTCAGTGCCAGTGCTGCTACGACCAGCCGTGGTATCGACATAGGTGCACGCAGAGGTGACCCCGTCTACGCGGCAGCGGATGGCGATGTCGTGTATTCAGGTCGCGGCATCCAGGGGCAGGGCGACCTCATCATCATCCGTCACAGCGCCCGCCATCTCAGCGCTTATTCCCACAACAGCGCCATGCTGGTAACGGAAGGGGCACGCATTCGTGCCGGCGACAAGATTGCGGAAGTAGGAACAGATTCCCGCGGTGCCGAGCTGCTGCATTTCGAAGTCCGGGTGGATGGCGCCGCCGTGGATCCCGCGCGTTACCTCCCCTGATATCCACGTTTCAACTCGTCCTTGTTCTTGATTGCACCTTCCAGAATCCCTGAGTGTGACGGGGACTCTTCGTTGACCCTTCAATTTTGTGGTGCTAGCATAATTTTGGCAGTCGTATTTCAAGGACCGTAACAACTGCCCGGCGATCAGACATTCATGGATGAACAGGAGAAAACTATGGAAGAGTTTGCAGAGTACGATGCAGGAGAAACAAGCACTGAACAGACAGCAGATGATGAAGCCCTTCAGGATGAAGCTCTGACAGAGGCTTTGAAAGACAGTACCGCCCATCAGCCCATGGCTGACAAGACAAGGCTCTACCTGAACGATATCGGTGAAGCCAGGCTGCTGAATGCCAACGAGGAGATTGACTACGCACGGCGAGCGAGGCAGGGAGATCCCGAAGGTCGCCACCAGATGATCGTCTGCAATCTACGGCTGGTGGTAAAGATAGCCCGTCGTTACGTGCCGCGTGGAATGAGCCTTCTCGATCTGATTCAGGAGGGCAATCTTGGGCTGATGCGCGCAGTCGAGAAGTTCGATCCGGAAAAGGGCTTCCGGTTCTCCACTTACGCTACGTGGTGGATTCGCCAGAATATTGAACGAGGGCTGATGAATCAGACCCGCACCATCCGCCTGCCCATCCACGTCGTCAAAGAGCTCAACGCCTGCCTGCGGGTGTCTCGCAATTATCTGCGGGACCATGACCACGCGCCGAGTGCTGAACAGGTAGCCGCCCGGGTCAACAAGCCGGTGGAAGAAGTGCAGCGCTTGCTGGCCGCCAATGAACGGGTGATCTCCATCGACAGCCCCCTGCAGCCGGGTCAGGAACAGACCATTCTGGAGGCTGTTCCTGATGATCCCGACACCGTGCCGATGGCAATCCTGCAGGCTGAGGAAGTGCGCCAGCAGCTGGACCGCTGGTTGGACCAGCTCACCGTCCGCCAGAGCGAAGTGATTGCCCGGCGCTTCGGTTTGCTGGGTTTCGAAGGGGGGGACTCTGGAGCAGGTCGGCCTTGATATCGGACTCACCCGGGAACGGGTAAGGCAGATACAGCTGGAGGCATTGCAGCGTTTGCGGGATATTGCCCGGGAGAGCGGCTTCGGGCGCGACGCCTGGTAGGGCGAAGCTGCCAGTACAGCAGGGCTTTTGAAAACCAAAAGGCAGAGCAATAACGCTCTGCCTTTTACTTTTTAAACAATTGATTAAATTGGATCTTTAACAAGATACTGGAGCTTTCCTGATACATTCTTCCATTTCTCGGCATCTTCCAGGGCCGGTTTCATTTCAGTGATGTTGCTCCACTTCTGTGCCAGCTCCGCGTTCAAGGCCAGGAATTGCTGCTGATCTTCGGGTAGTTCGTCTTCTGCGTAGATGGCGTCTACCGGGCATTCCGGCTCGCACAGTGCGCAGTCAATGCACTCGTCGGGGTGAATGACCAGAAAATTCGGACCTTCGTAGAAGCAATCCACCGGGCAGACTTCCACGCAGTCAGTGTGCTTGCACTTGATGCAATTTTCGCCAACAACAAATGTCATGATTTCTCCAATGTGACGTGCCCGTAATGCCGGGCACATTGCCGGCTCGGGCTGTTTGAAATGTGCGGCAATTATAAGGAGGTTGACTCGTACAAGGAAAATGCTTTTTCCGATATCGCTCAGTTAATTGTCCGATGCGGGACTTACAGCTGTGCTTTGAGGCGGTACAGCAGCTCCAGTGCTTCGCGTGCACTCACGTCATCGGGGTTCAATGCCCTCAGAGCGTCCAGAACGGGGTGGGGAGGAGGCTCGGTGAACATCTCCGTTTGAATTGGCGTATGTGTCCCGCGAACTTCCCCTGCCGGTGCGCCGAGCACACTTTCATGCTCCAGCTGCTGCAGCTTTTCCCGCGCCTGCCGGATGACACTGGCGGGTACTCCGGCCAGTTGGGCCACCTGCAGTCCGTAGCTCTGATTGGCGGGGCCGGGCTTGACGGCGTGCAGAAAAACGATGCCGTCGTGGTGTTCTGCAGCGTCCAGGTGCACGTTGTGGATGGACGGATAGCGTTCTGGCAGGGCCGTCAGCTCGAAATAGTGAGTGGCGAACAGTGTCCATGCCTCGAGTTTCTCAGCGATATAGACCGCGCTGGCCCAGGCCAGCGACAGGCCGTCGAACGTGCTGGTGCCTCGGCCCACCTCGTCCATCAGCACCAGACTGCTGGTGGTGGCGTTGTGCAGGATGTTCGCAGTTTCACTCATCTCCACCATGAAGGTCGAGCGGCCACCAGCCAGATCGTCGGAGGAGCCGATGCGGGTGAAGACGCGGTCGATGGGGCCGATGCAGGCGCGACGCGCGGGCACGAAGCTGCCGGTGAAGGCCAGCAGCACGATCAGGGCGGTCTGGCGCATGTAGGTGGATTTGCCGCCCATGTTGGGACCGGTGATGATCAGCATCTGCCGCTGGGCGTCGAACAGCACGTCATTGGCCACGAACGCACCCTCCATCACCTGTTCCACTACGGGGTGGCGTCCCTGCTCAATCAGGATGCCAGGCTGGGAGTTAAGCTCAGGCTGGCAAAGGTCCAGGCTGCGGGCGCGTTCGGCGAAATTGCTCAGCACATCCAGTTCCGCCAGGGCAGCGGCGCTGCGCAGCAGGCTGCCCAGATCGTCAGCGACAGTCTCCAGCAGAGCGTCATAGAGGGCTTTTTCCCGTGCCAGTGCCTTGCTGTTGGCACTGAGCACCTTGTCTTCAAACAACTTCAGTTCCGGGGTGATGAAGCGTTCGGCATTCTTCAGGGTTTGCCGGCGCTGATAATCCGCTGGCATCTGGTCTGCCTGCGCCTTGCTCACTTCGATGAAATAGCCGTGTACGCGGTTGTAGCCCACCTTCAAGGTGCTGAGACTGGTGCGCTGTTTCTCGCGCATTTCCAGATCGATCAGGAACTGCCCGGCATTGCTGCTCAAGTTGCGCAGTTCGTCCAGCTCTGCGTCGTAGCCTTCGGCAATGACACCGCCTTCGCGAATCACAGCGGGCGGGTTTTGCAGGATGGCGCGTAGCAGCAGTTCCGCCAACGCGGGGTAGTCAGCGATCTGTGTCTGCAAGGCGGCCAGTCGGGGTGCTTCACTCTGGCCAAGGATGCCGGTGATGGCGTTCTGCAGCCGGGGCAGGGTCAGCAGTGCATCGCGCAACCGGGCCATGTCCCGGGGCCGCGCGGAGCGCAGGCCCACCCGGGCAAGGATGCGCTCTATGTCGCCGATCTCGTGCAGCAAAGGGTGCAGCATTTCGAAGCGGTATTGATCGATCAGCGTGGCCACGCTTTGCTGGCGTTCCCGCAGCACCTGCAGGTCGCGCAGCGGACGGTGCAGCCAGCGGTTCAGCAGCCGCCCGCCCATGGGTGTAGCAGTATGGTCCAACACGGACATCAAGGTGTTCTGGGTGCCCCCGCCAAGGTTGCGGTCCAGTTCGAGATTGCGGCGACTGGCGGCATCCAGCACCAGGCTGTCGGCGGGTTGCTCCAGTTGCAGGCCCTGGATGTGAGGGAGTTGCGAGCGTTGAGTCTCCCGGGCGTAGGCTAGAAGACAACCGGCGGCCTGCAAAGCCTGATCAAGCTCTTCACACCCAAAGCCAAGCAGGTTGCGGGTGCCGAAATGCTGGTTCAGCGCACGGCGGCTGCTGTCGAGATCGAACTCCCATACCGGGCGACGGCGGGCACCCCGCCGCGTTTCCAAGGCTTGAAGAGCTGGAATCTCTTCGTTCAGCAGCAGCTCGGAAGGGCGTACGCGTTCCATTTCGGCGAGCATGCCCTGGGTGCTTACAACCTCGCTCAGGACGAAGCGGCCGCTGGCAATGTCCATCCAGGCCAGACCGAACCGGGCAGCCTGCGGGTCGGCAGAATGCGTGCCGGTGATGGCCATGAGAATGCTGTCGGTGCGCTCTCCCAGCAGGGCTTCGTCGGTCAGGGTGCCTGGCGTGATGATGCGCACGACCTGCCGTTCCACAGGGCCCTTGCTGGTGGCCGGGTCCCCGATCTGTTCGCAGATCGCCACCGACACGCCAGCTTCCACAAGTCTGGCCAGGTAGCGGTCGGCGGCGTGGTAGGGGATGCCGCACATGGGCGTCGTTCCCCGCCGCGTGAGCGCCACATTCAGGATCTGCGCCCCGGTTTGCGCATCCTCGAAAAACATCTCATAAAAATCCCCCAGCCGGAACAG
>CAISYX010000379.1 GCA_903889815.1 uncultured Gammaproteobacteria bacterium | reverse complement strand
TTGCCTCATTATACTGGGTGAGGTTGTAAAGAGAGTTGGCCAGGCCCAGATAGACGTTTTCGTTCTCTTCCTCTGACAATTCTCGCCATCGGTTGAAAGCGTCGACTGACTCTGTGTATTTTTCTTCACCCATATAAAGCTGGCCGAGTGCCATCAGGGCACGCAGGCGAGACTCGGGGCGAAGATTTTCGATTGTCAGAATCTTCTCGAACGTCTGAAGAGCCAGCTCGATATTATCGGTATTCAGATAATAGTTGGTATAGAAGTTGAGAACGGTAGACTTTTCAAAATCATTCAAGCGGTCATAGCGTTCGTTCAGCTCATCCAACAGTACCTTGGCTGCCTCATAGTCTGGTTCAGCACCCTCTTCTTCCGGGCTCATTAGTTCCTGAATCTCGGAAACCTGGCTGAACACACGCTCCGTCAGTACATCAGAAGTCCGTGAGGGAGGAGGAGCACGTGGCCCGTCCTCTTCTTCGGCTGCCATTGCATTGAAAGAATACAATGAAGCGGTAGCAAGCACGCTCGCCATCGCCACTGCAGATATGATCTGCCGTGACAGCTTCTTGCGATTAAATAGACTGCTCATCACTGTTCACCTTCCAACTCATAGCGGAATATGTACTGAACATTTGGAACTTCAACACCTTTGCCGTCGACGACCTTTGGCTGGAATTTGAACTTCTCAGCTGCACGTATTGAAGAAGTATCGAAGATGCCTGCTGGTTCAGCATCAACCACGACTACATCCCGCACGCCGCCAGTGTCAGTTACTGTAAAACTCACCTGACACCAACCTTCGATACCGCGCGAAGCAGCGCGGGTAGGATAGGTTGGTGTAACGTTCACCAGAGGAAGCATTTCGCCATCAGTAATCGAAATACTGGCTCCGCCAATGGAGAGATCAGTATCAATCTCAACAGCAGCTCTCTGAATAGACAGGCTGGGGCCAGAGTCGAGATTCGTTTGTCTTTCAGTGATTTCAGGAGGTGGCGTATCCAGTTGCTCGATTGCTTCGGGCTTCTCGATTTCGCGTACCACTTCCATCTCGATATCTGGCATCGTCGCATCTACCATCTTCACAACGGTGACATTCGATTCAATCTGCGCGCCAGTAGCAATCAGCGCCTGCATGAAATAAAACAAACCTAAAGTAATAAGCAATGCCAACAACATTGAAACAATCCATCTGATCGCAATCATTGTCTATGACTCCGTTGATATAGAGATACTTGTTACTTCAGCTTCCCGCGCTGCACGCATAATTGCCATCACGTGTTCGTTGGTTGCCGCCCTGTCACCCTGGATGATTACGGATGAATTCGGTGCTTCAGCCAGTCTCAGCTCTATTCGTGATCTGACAAAGCGTTGATCCACCTGCTCTCCATCCATCCAGACATCACCGTCAGGTGAGACCGCTATCAAAATCAAATCCTTCGACTTCGGATCAGCAGTTGAAGCCTGGGGCTTACTGATCTCAATGCCTGCTTCTGTCACAAACACAGAAGTCACGATGAAGAAGATCAGAAGGATGAAAACAACGTCGAGCATCGGAGTTAGGTCGATCTCCCCCGGACCCTCGTCATTTTTTCTTCTCATTAGACCGCTTTTCATTTTAATGCCTTCTTATGGGTTAATTGGATAGCGCCAGATGGTCTTCCAGCAGTGCAAGATCATTATCCATTTTGTGCTTGAGCCAGTTCGAGGCAAAAATGCCTGAAAGAGCACCCACCATGCCAGCCATCGTAGGGATAGTAGCTTTGGATACGCCACCTGCCATTGACTTCGCGTCGCCGCCGCCGGTCAATGCCATGACGAAGAACACCTCGATCATGCCCGTCACAGTGCCCAACAGGCCCAGCAACGGACAGATGACAACGAGTGATTCGATCAGCCCCATTGATGAGCGCAGGTCAAGAGATATCTGCGAAATCATCATCGTGCGAATCTGCCTTGCCCTCCAGGAACTCTTGTCGGCCCGGCCATTCCACGCAGCAAGTGTATGCTTCACTTTCTTTGAATGAGCGGAGTTCAGGTACCACGCCCGCTCAAAAATCAAAGAAAAGGTGAGCAGCAACAAGATTCCGATTACCCAGAGTACTCCGCCGCCTCGGTCCATGAATGACAAGATGGCATCATATGCATCCATCAAAACAAAATACATAATCAAATCCTCGTAAAAGCTTGCGCCTTACTTGTTGGCTGCTTCGGCTTTGGCAGCAATGATGCCGGTTGCCTGCTCTTCCATGATGTGAATGATTCCATCAGCTTTGCCTTTCACCCATGCGTGCATCAGGATCGCGGGAATCGCAGCCACAATACCTTCTACCGTGGTCATCAAGGCCATGGAGATACCACCTGCCATGATTGTCGGGTCGCCCGCACCGTAGACTGTAATTTGCTGGAACACTTGAATCATACCAGTCACTGTACCCAGGAGGCCCATCAGCGGAGCGATGGTTGAGCAGATCTTGATAAGTGTCAGGAAGCTTTCCAGAGAGGGTGTCTCCTGCAGAATTGCTTCGCCAAGCTTCAGTTCAAGCGTTTCGGTATCGACGTTCGGATTGGCTTCTGCGACAAGCAACACTCGACCCAGCGGGTTGTTCTTGTTGGGCTTGCCGGACTTGATCTGCGCATTCACTCGAGCAGCAATTACAGTCAGCATGATCGAGCGGATCAGAGCAATTACCACTGCAATTACACCAACGCCTAGGATCGCGAAGCCAATTGGACCGGAATTGTCCCGTACTTGTTCTGCTGCTGTCGGGAAGTTGATCAGGTTGGCCATCATGCTGCCACCAAGTGCGCCTGTGGGGTCTATACCCACCGCGAGCATGCCCCCGGTTGCGCCTTCAAGCGATGCGGCACGTGTAACTACGTCCGGTGCTGGCTGACGAGCGAGTACCTGCAAGTGACCGATGCTGCCTGTGTAGCTCAGGTAGTCGCCACCGGCAATAGAGTTAAACGAGCCGATGCGCGTTACTGTCCGTGTAGATTGCTCACCAGACGGAGTGCTGACCGTTGCGTCGTATGTGACAACCTTGCCGGATTCAACCATTTCCTGTTGCATGAAATACCAGAATCGTTCGATCTCATCGATACGAACCTGTTCTGTATCGCTAGCAACGCGGGCGATGAAGTCGTCAAGGAACTCTTCACGGCCATCGTACTGGGCACTGATCAGCGAGTTTTCAAAAATGCTGCGGAAGTCGCCCGCCACACCCTGAATGGTACCCAGCAGTTCGTTCAAGTCAGCGCGTGCTGTACGCAGCGCATCACGGCGCTCGGCAATGACGAGCTGGTTCGCATCAAACGCTACTGTCAACTCTGAGTTGGTAACGTTCTCCTGCTCAACACGTGCTTTGGTCTCATCCACAATCTGCTGCTGCTGATTGGCCTGCTGCTGGAAGCGCTGTTCGCGTTCAAGGTGCTCAGCTGACTGAGTTACTCGATCCTGCTCTACATTGCTCAAAAGCTCGGCCAGAGTTGTCGCTGGCTGTTGAGCGTATGACTGTGACGAAATGGCCAGAAACAGCCCGGTCACGGAAATGCCTGCAAATTTGATTATATTTTTCACTGTGCTGACTCCGGTGCAACGATTGGAAGATCCATGATGGCAGGCGATACAAGTCCGCTGGACACGCCGATGGCTCGCTGTATGGCTGTACGGTACTCTACTGGATCGAGAGCCATCCATGAGCGGGAAGCTTGATCCCATGCGCCAGTCATAGTGCGATCCTTGGTCTGATATACCAAGGCGATGCGACCTACGCGAAGAATGTCTACATCACGGTCTACGCCTTCGATATTCAGCGTGGCTGGGTAAGTCTGGTGCGTGCGGCCGTAGTTGTTCTCAGTTTGGTACAAAACGAGTATCTGACGGAATTTCTCTGCAACAGAGACGTCCGGGCTGTCGATTGCATCGCGAGCGAAGGTCAACCGCGCTCTGCGTTCTTCAAGCAGGAAAGGCATGTCCAATTCTACAAATTGCTCAATGCTTGTCAGCATTTTGCTCATCAGCAGTGGCATTTCCTGCGTTACTACTGCAACGTCAGTAATAGACTGTTGAATGGTGGCGATATTCTCTTCCTGAACGGAAATCTGTCTGCGCAAACCGGCGTTCAGCACCAGCATGGCTTCCAGATTGTCGTTCTCCAGCTTGAACTCTTCAAACAGAGTGCTTGCGGAATTTGACAGTCTGGTGATGTTTTCCTGCGACGCTGCCGCAGCCTGGTTTTGCTGATCTATGATATTCAAGGCTTGATCTATGATGCTTGTATCAACCTCAGCTGCTTGTGTCGCACCAGCTACAATCAACGAAGCGAAAGGAGCTAGAACCTTGTAATATAATCGACGGTTATTCATGTGCCATCCTATTATTGTATTGACCAATCAGAGCCTGTATTTGCTGTTTTTAACTTTCAGCCACAAACCTGACAACTTGTGTTTGAGTGAAACAAATCCTGTTTTCTGCCTGAACTCCCCGCATGTTTTTCCCTAAACAGAATCGGCAGAACATCCATCATTGAAAGCAATTATCGCGCATGGTTACCTTTTTACCCAAAATATGAAAAAGTGGGTTTTTTGGTAACTTGCGACGGTAATGCTTTCATTTTCCTCGCCAAATTCGACTTTCCTTACCGAATTTGAGGGCAAGCCTATCACAACCTATCCGGTTTTTAGAACCTTTTGACGCATAAAATTTATAGGATATTTCGGTGCACGAACTGCCCTCAATGCACCGATTCTGGCTTACCAGCCGGTAAGTTCCTTGATGCCTTTGCCGATGTCTGCAAGGCTTTTCACGGTCTTTACACCAGCATCATTCAGTGCGGCAAACTTCTCAGCTGCAGTACCTTTGCCGCCGGAAATAATGGCACCGGCGTGCCCCATTCTCTTGCCGGCAGGAGCTGTCACACCTGCAATGTAAGAGACGACCGGTTTCGTGACATATTTTTTGATATAGGCAGCGGCTTCTTCTTCTGCAGTCCCGCCGATCTCGCCAATCATGACAATTGCTTCGGTCTGATCATCCTTTTCGAACAATGCCAGAATGTCGATGAAATTTGAGCCGGGAATCGGGTCACCGCCGATGCCCACGCACGAAGACTGTCCGAAACCGAAATCTGTTGTTTGCTTGACTGCTTCATAAGTCAACGTTCCAGAGCGGGATACAATACCGACTTTGCCTTTCTTGTGAATATTGCCCGGCATGATCCCTATCTTGGACTCGCCCGGAGTTATCACACCAGGGCAGTTCGGTCCAATCAGACG
>CAISYX010000378.1 GCA_903889815.1 uncultured Gammaproteobacteria bacterium | reverse complement strand
TTGATCAGGTAGATCAGAATATTGGTGTCGAGCATGTATCTCAAAGCGGTTCCCGTTCCTGCTCCATGGGCTGATGAAGGCGCTCTTCCTCGATTGCCTCTGCGAAGGATGGCTCGAAGGCAGCGAGAACTGCCAGCAAGGCATCGCCACGATTCTCGACAGGCGGCAAAGGCCGCAGCACCAGTTCCCCTGCTGCGTTGCGACTTATTTGCACCTGCTTGCAGTCTAGTCGGAATTCTTGCGGGATGCGCACTGCCTGGCTGTTGCCGTTCATGAAAACACGGGTAGCCACGCTGCCTGTGGCGACAGTGCCTGCGGATATTGCCATGGTCGGGCTCCTTGTGTGTACAGCCTGTGTGTATGCTAGCGCCCGGATCCCGACAAGGCAAACTACTTTCATGGAAAAGTTGGACCGCATACAGCAACTGCATCAGCTATTTGCCACTCATCGCTACCCCATCAAATTGCGTGCTTTAGCTGAACGGCTCGAGTGCAGTGAAAAGAACGCCCGCCGCCTGATCGATGCGCTGCAGGACTTCATGCGCCGTCCCATCGAGTTCGACCCGGTCAGCAAAGGCTGGGCCTATGCAGGCGAGCAACCCGAAGGCTGGCAATTGCCCGGCCTGTGGCTGACCGCCAACGAACTGCAATCCATGGCCACGTTGCTGCATGTGCTGGACAGCTTCGGCAACGGCTTGCTGAACACCGAACTCAAGCCATAAGACGCACGCCCTAACGCGCATACAGGCGCCCATTCCCCACAGGCGTGGGGATGAACCGCCAGCAGGAAATCTGTTTGATGAATTCAAGCTTTTTGAGGGAGAGGGTTTGACTCGATCCACTTCGCGTAGTCCAGTGGGCAAACTTGGATTGTCCGTTGCGGAGCGCCCGGAGATGGCGGCGGATTTTTCAAGACAAGCGAGTCCAGCGTCTGGTACAGGAGCGGCCAATCTTCCACTGAGAGTTCGCGCTGATAAGATTGGGACGATTGATCTTGCTGGGGATGAGAAAAATGATGAGATTTATCAGACGGTTGTTGACTCATGGGCGCAGGATTTCCATGCTGTTTAGTTGGCCAGTCATACCACGCCGGAGGGGACAAAAAGATCGTTTTTTCTTGTCAAAAACCCAGAGCAAGTTCGCTCTGTCAACGCTGCCTTCGACCCTGTTAGTCAAGGCTCTAGCAATATCCTTGCTGGCCTGGGCAAGGCTGATATGCTCAACTGCTTGGTTTCCAGCCTCCCCTTCCATCACCACATGCAACGGATTCGGCGCCAACTCATTCATTGCGCCATTCGACGCATCCACCCCTGCCCCGATGATGCCGCCCAGCAGCAGATTGCCTGCCATCGCAGTGCCACCTCCGCCGGAGATTGACGACATCCCGCTGGTGGTCACCGTCTTGTATCCCGGCTTGCTCAGCGTGATGGTGGCGCAGTTGTTGAGGGTCAGGCCGAGGGTGAGCAGAGCGATTGCGATTTTCGTGTGGAGCCTCCGTGAAAGAGTGGATGTTTTCAGAACATCCACTCTTTCACGGCCGCCCGGACAAACGGCGTGCTGGCCTTGCATACGGTATGGCGATGAGGCTGAAGCCTTTTTCTACTCCAGACTCTCCTTCGCCTCAAGCCGCTTCTCCCAGTACTCCGCGTCCTTGATGCCCAGCGCGTGCGGGTTGAACACGGGGTCCACCCCCAGCGCCTTCTGCGCTTCATAGTCGGCCAGACAGTCGAATGCGGGTTTGCGCAGCATCAGGATGGCGGCGATGTTCAGCCAGGCCATGAGCCCCACCCCGATGTCCCCCAACCCCCAGGCCAGCTCTGCGGTGCGCAGCGTGCCATACACCACGGCACCGATCACCGAGAACTTCAGCACCAGACTCAGCCACGGCCGCGCCACATAGCGGTTGATGTAGCTGACATTGGTTTCGGCGATGTAGTAATAGGCCAGCACCGTGGTGAATGCGAAGAAGAAGAGTGCCACGGCCACGAAGATGTTGCCGAAGCCAGGCATCAGCATTTCCATGGCCTGCTGCACATAGCCCGAGCCAGCTCCGACACCGGGGATGCCCGTGTACAGGGCAGAGCCGTCCGCCGCCTCGACGTTGTACAGGCCCAGAATCAGCAGCATGAACCCGGTGGCAGTGCACACGAACAGCGTGTCCACGTAGATCGAGAACGCCTGCACCAGCCCCTGCTTGGCGGGGTGGCTGACCGAGGCCGCCGAGGACGCATGCGGTGCAGTGCCCTGCCCGGCTTCATTGGAGTACACGCCGCGGCGCACGCCCCACATGATGGCCAGACCGAGAATGGCACCGAAGGCCGAGTTGAAGCCCAGCGCACTGCTGATGATCAGCCACAGCATGGCGGGCACCTGCGTGATGTTGATCAGGATGATGAACAGTGCTACCCCGACATACGCTACGGCCATGAAGGGCACGGCGGCTGAGGCAAAGCGGGCGATGCGGCGCAGCCCGCCAAAGATGATGAAGCCCACCAGCAGCGCCAGTGCGACGGCGGTAATGCTGGTGTCCACCCCGAAAGCCGTCTGCATGCTGTCGGCGATGGCATTGGCCTGTACGCCCGGCAACAGCAGTCCACACGAGATGATGGTGACGAAGGCGAATACCCAGGCATAGCGTTTCATGCCCAGGCCCTTTTCAATGTAGAAGGCAGGTCCGCCACGGTATTCGCCGTTGATGTTTTCCTTGTAGACCTGCCCGAGCGTGGATTCCACGAAGGCGGAACTGGCTCCCAGGAACGCCACTACCCACATCCAGAACAGGGCGCCAGGGCCGCCAAAGGTGATGGCGGTAGCGACGCCGGCGATGTTGCCCGTGCCGACGCGCCCGGCGAGTGTCATGCTGAGCGCCTGAAATGGCGAAATGCCGGTATCAGAGGCTTTGGCTTGAAAGATCAGCCGCCACATTTCCTTGATGTGACGCAACTGCAGAAAGCGGGTCTTGATTGAAAAGTACAAGCCTGTGCCGAGGCACAGGAACACCAGGGGAGGACTCCAGACGAAGGCATTGATGGTGCTGACCAGGTCATTCATTGTCATAGTGCAGTTCCTGGGAAAAAGGTCACAAAGCGCGGAGAGTAGCACAGGATTCAAAGGGAACCAGCCTGTGGAGCTTGATAGCCACTTTGTGGGAGCTTGCTTGCAAGCGAACCCCTTCGCGGGCAAGGCCCGCTCCCACAGAATGCTGACCTATTGCGATGCTGACCTACTGCGCTCCTTCCAGCGTGAACAGCAACTGTGCGGGGTCCGTCAGCAGGAAACGCACATTGCGGTAGGCCACCGCCCCATTGATGCGCAGCTCGGGAATCGTCAGCCGGCCAGTATTGCTGTCGAAGCTGGCCATGCCGGCCACGGCCTGCTCCAGGGTAAACAACGTCGCGGCGTCCAGTTTGATCTGCAGACTGGAGGTTTCGCGCACCAGGGCAAACTGCGCCTGCAGCAAGCCCAGCGCGCCCGCATTGATCCGGGCATGCAGTCGCGCCGTTGCCGCGTCAAACACCACCGGGTGTCCGGAGGTGGTGCCGACCACTGCCAAGGACAGACTCACCAGGTGACGATTGTTCAGAGCGCCCCCCGAGTACCCAATCAGCGGAAAAGGGTCGTAGCCAGAAAGCACCGTGACGGGCGGCAGCGCGGCGATCTTGTCCACGATCTGCATGCCATTGCCGAGCACACGGCCAAACACGGTGTAGCCGCCATTCGCAGTGTTCAGATCCGGATTGTCCGCCAGATTGATGAACCACTGGCTGTTGGCGCTGTGCGGATCGCCGCCGCGCTTGGCCATGGCGATGGTGCCACGCCGGTTGAGCGTCGCGAATTCATTGCCGATATTGGGAGCGGTCGCAAGCTCATAGAAGGTCTGCTGACCCTCGTTGAAGTTCAGCCAGCCGCCTTGAATGACGAAGCCGGGAACGAGACGATGGACCACTGTGCCGTTGTAGGCGCCGCTATTCACATAGCTCAGAAAATTGGTGACCGTGCCGGGAGCGGTGTCGTCCAGGAGCTCGATGTGGAAGTCGCCGACTGGCGTGCTCACGCGCACGACCGTGCCGGCCAGCGCTGACAGCGGCGACAACAGCAGCAGCAGGCAAAGCAGGAGGCGGGGAACAGCGAATACGTGGCTGAACATGAACGGGTTTCCTCGGGCGTCTTTTCGAGGGCGCATTCTGCTGGTATTGGCGGGCAAAAAAAACCCCGCCGCAGCGGGGTTTTTCAGAAGAGGTGTCTTCGATAGGACGACAGCTCTGCACTATGGCAACCCGGCTTGCTTCCATCCCGGATTTCTGGTGCTATTGGGACACATATGGCGAAGTGGTTGTATATCGAAGTATGGGATTTGCGTCCTGCATGTAGTTCTCCAGTGATAATCAAGTAG
>CAISYX010000377.1 GCA_903889815.1 uncultured Gammaproteobacteria bacterium | reverse complement strand
TGCTGGAAGCGCAGGCGCAGCGCAACACCGATGCGCCGGAACAGGACCCTCTGGCCCAGTTGGACGAATCACTGCGCAATGCCGTCATCATGTCGCATCTGGGCACTCTTCCACTCGCGCAAAGACTGATTGTGGAGTTGAAGGTGTTCCAGTCTCACACTTTCGAAGAAATTGCCGAGTTGCAGGATATTTCTGCCAATACGGCCAAGACCCGATTTTATGCTGCGCTGCGAAAGCTCAAGGCGCTAATGGAGCAGGATCATGCCATGTGAACACACGGCCACGCTTGTGGCAGAGTCTTTCGACGACACACTTGCCGTGCAGCGACGAGCAGCGCATGACTCGCATCGCCTGCAATGCCTTGAATGCCAGCATGCATTGAATGCAGCGCGTGCCGCCACTGCTCATCTGCAGCGCTGGCGTGAACAGCCCGTGCCCGAGTGGTCGCGTGGACGCGCGGCCGCAAGTCAATCGCCCCGTCCAGCAACGCGCTGGCAGTGGTGGCAATGGGCGCCCTTGGCGATGTCCTTCACACTGGCCCTTGCCGTAATGACGAATGTGCAGGTAGGCGCCTCGAACGCGGGCATCGAGATTCGCTTTGGCCCGGCGCCGCAGGTTGCCACGCTGGAAATCGAAGCGCGGCTAAGCGCGTTCGAGGCGCAGCAGCAGCTCGCCCTGCAGTCGCTGACGCAGGCACTTGCCGAGCAGCAACGCGCTGACAACGCCCGCTTGATGGAGGCCGTCATAGACAGCGTTGTCGATCAGTTCGGCGACAGCACGGCGCGCAGTCTGGAGCAGGTCATTGCCTATTTCGAATCCCAGCGGCAGCAGGATCTGCAGTTGCTGCGCACCAGCTATCAGCAGCTCGCAGACAGCGATTACGCGACTATTCGTTCCGTTGAGCAACTGGCGAGCCTGGTGCAGGGAGGTCAACCTTGATACGACGCGCAGGACCTGGCGTTCTTGGGTGTGCGGCACTGACTGCAGTGTTGACTTTGCCTCTGCAGGCGCAGACGGCAGACACCGATATTGAGGCCTTGCAGAACAGTGTGGCGCTCTATGCCGGCGTGCTTCAGGAAGGCTTGGGCCTGAACGTGCGTGCCGGAATTTTCAGTCCGCTCAGCGGCTCCGTGCGAGGTGTCTATCTTGCGCAGCAGGGCGTGATGCTGGAAGTCATGAGTCCGTTGGCAAGCAGCCGCAACAGCTTCACGGAATTCTCGCTGGGTGCTGCACTCGAGCGACTTTCCAGTCAGTTCTCTTCGCTGAGTCAGGACGGTCTCGGCGCCGTGCCGCGGCCAGACCTGGCAACGTTGAGAGAATCCATGGCCATGTCCATGCGTGTCGATCTTACTCAGGGTCCGGCCCGCGAATTGCTGGACGAACTTGCACGCGTGGATGTCAGTGCCGAGATCATTGATGCATTGCAGCGCTCCGCAGATGCAGCGCGTTCGCTGCACGCGATGACGCAGCTGGACGATGCGGGCTTGAGCACCTTGCTGGACGGCATGACGGCGCAGCGCGCCCGTGTATCAGAACTGGCGGTTGCGGTGCAGGGTCTGCGTTCGGAGCTCAGCACGCAAGCAATGCCTGCCTCTGAAGCCAGGCAGCAGGAGTGGCGCGAAAGGCTGCGGACCTTGTCAACGTCCCTGGAGCCCTTGCAGGTGGCTGCGCTGGATCAAGCCAGGATCCTCGAGGAGCAGGCAGCCCAGGCTCGCTTGCAGAGAGAGCAGCAATGGCTGGATGAACTTGCGGCCTTCGAATCCACCCTGGTCCGGCTGGTATGTGATTATTCCGGGGGCTTGCGTGAACTGCCTCCGGAGCAGCACTTGACACTGGTATTGAAGGGGCTTGGAGATGACACGTCCGTGCGGCGTGAGGATCGCATCTTCGTCCTGCGGCAGGCCGATGCCCTGCGCTGTCTGCAGCGTGAGATCACTGTCCAGCAATTGCAGGGCACTGCGCAGGTATACAGTTTCTGACGGGCTACCAAGGCGCGCCAGTGATGTTGGCATCGGCAGGAACGAATTGCCGCGCATCGTCTTCTGCCTGATAGAGCCGTGTGACCAGCAGCAGGACGGCGGCCACATCCAGCAAGTCTTCGTCACTGAGGGACAGCTTGCGACGTATGCGCTCACGCGTCATGAACGGCCTGCCGCTAGTGTCGAAGTTCAGGTAATTGAAGTACTCCTCATCAGCCCCCCAGTTGCTTGAAATGACTTCCTGCCCCACGCGGCCATCCAGTCGTGCGAACGGGTAGAACCAGCGCCCGCCGCGAATGCCTGCCTCATGCGTGATGATCTGCCCGCCGGGATAGAACCAGGTTTCATCCTGTACGCGCAGGCGTGAGGTTGCCAGGCCGCCACCCGGCCAGAACAGCGGCTCTCCGCCATGCGTCCAGTGATAGCTCAGCGGGCGTCCGTTTGGATAGAACACCGTCACATCCCGCCCGGCACCCGCCATGAACATCTGTCCGTTGGGGAAATACCAGGCGGCGTTGTAGAGGTCGCTGGAAATGCGCCTGCGGTTGCCATAGCGTGACTCGTAGCGTGTGTAGTCTGTGAGGATCACGGACTGGCAAACCAGACGATTGAGCTCCATCAGCGAAGCCTGCATGGACTGCAGCTGTGCCATGTTGTCATGATTCGCGGGCAGCAGCAGATTGATCGCCAGCATCTTGGCCATGAATTCGACGGTCGCGCAGCCTGTGCTGAAATTGTCCGACCCCGTGGTCCCGCGGGCGGCCTGAAGCGTTACTGGAATACACAGAACAAGAACGAGGATGGATTGTCTGACATAAGTCAAGGCGCGGTCTCCCTTTTTGCGGTTTCATGAATACGTACGGCAAGAGAGTAGCGGCATTGACGTGAACCGGGACTGAATCAGTCCGCCATTGGTATAGCGTGCCGAAATCGCATAAGCTCCGGTAACTTTGGTCCCGATAACAACTCAAAAAAGCAGCGGTGGAAGGAGATAAAGATGGACTGTCCGAAATGCAATGCAAAAATGAATGAAGTCAAAGTTGAAGTTCTGCTGGGCACTATCGTTATCGATCAGTGCAGCAGCTGCAAAGGGCTGTGGTTCGACAATGGCGAAGCTGAGCAGTTGAAGAAGTCATGGATGTCCGATTTTCTTGACAGTGGTGACCCCAGCATTGGCAAGACGTACAACCGGGTGCGTGACATTCAGTGTCCCCGCTGCTCCCAGGCCATGGTCAAACTCACGGACAGGCGTCAGCCGCATCTGGAATACGAAGCGTGTGAAGCGCACGGCATGTTCATGGACGCCGGAGAATTCACCGACTTCAAGCATGAAACCTTGATGGATCTTTTCAAGGGTTTGGTCGCGACGCTCAAGCGCCGTTGATGACAGACGCAGTCATTGCCTTTCCGCGTCCCGGCCATTCGGGATGCAGCCAGATCGCCCTGTCGGCACAGCGTGCCGGCAGGTAACGAAACTTCCCGAGATCCATCCAGTGATTCGTCGGTGTGTGAAAGTCCGATCCAGTCGACGCCCACAGCTCATTGCTCAGGCACAGTGATGCCAGGTGATCCATCCTGTCTGGATCAAGATTGGAGTAGCTGACCTCGATTCCTTGCCCTCCTGCCACTTTGAATTCACTCACCAGACGGCGCAGTGCCGGATTGCTGATCTTGTAGCGATTCGGATGAGCAAGGATGGCGATCCCCCCGGCCGCATCGATCGCGGTCACTGCATCGCCGATACTGCACCACCTTGCTGTAGCGCCATATTTGCCCCGATCTCCCAGAAAATTCTTGAAGGCGTGCTCCTTGCTGCGTGCCACGCCTTTGTCGATCAGAAACTGCGCCACATGATTCCGGCCAACCGCTGTGCAGGGCAAGTCTGCGAGATAAGCCTGCAATCCCGTGACCCCGGCCTTCTTGAGGCGCATGTCCATTTCGGCTGCACGCTCCCGGCGCAGTGCCTGCTGGCCGAGAAGCAAAGTCTGCAGCGTAGTGTCGTGGCGGTCGATGCCAATGCCGACAACGTGAATCTCCTGGCGTTCCCACAGACTTGAGATTTCCACGCCCTGAATCAGCGACAGTCCCGGAGCAATCCAGTGCGGTGCGATCGTGTCCAGTGCGGCAGTCGTATCGTGATCCGTGATGGCCAGACAAGTGAGTTGATTGTCTGCTGCCCGAGCGAGCAGGGCTTCCGGCGCCAGGCTGCCATCGGAATACCAGGTGTGGGCGTGCAGGTCGGCAAGCATGGGGAAAAGTCCGCGAAAGCCTTGATCGGCTGGAGAAGCAAGCCTAAACCGACCGCTTGTGCGAGTAAACCGCCCGTGCTGCTAAAAGTTGACTGAAACACTTGGGTATCAGATACTTCCGGCTCCATGCCAGCAAGGCTGGGCTATGCCACATCCCTGCGGAAAATGACCGAGACAGTCCTATGCGCCTGACGACCAAAGGCAGATATGCCGTAACAGCGTTGCTCGATCTGGCGATTCATGCCGACAATGGCCCCGTCAATCTGGCAGATATTTCGCAGCGCCAGCGCATTTCTCTTTCTTATCTGGAACAATTGTTTGCGAAATTGCGGCGCAGCGGGCTGGTATGCAGCGTTCGTGGACCGGGCGGCGGTTATCGTCTTGGTCGCCAACCGCAGGCCATTCGCATAGCACAGATCATCGATGCCGTGAACGAATCAGTAGACGCCACCAAGTGTCGCGGCAAGGGCAATTGCCAGCAGGGAGAGACCTGTTTGACCCATCATCTGTGGGAGGATCTTAGCGAACAGATTCATGATTTTCTGGGAAGTATCAGCCTTGCAGACCTGATCGCGAGAAGCGAGATCAAGCATATTTCCCAGCAGCAGGATTTGCGAAGGGACGTGTTGTCGCAGCCCGAGCTTGATGGTGCCCGCATCGCGGCGACGTTTCTTCAGTAGGACTTTTCATGCGCATGCCCGTCTATCTCGATTATGCAGCCACCACGCCTGTTGATCCGCGTGTTGCCCATGCGATGTCGGAATGCCTCATGCTTGACGGCAACTTTGGCAATCCCGCGTCGCGCTCGCACCTGATTGGCTGGAAAGCCGAGGAAGCTGTGGAGATGGCGCGTCGCGACGTGGCGGATCTGGTCAAATGTGATCCGCGAGAGATCATCTGGACGTCTGGCGCGACAGAGTCTGACAACCTGGCTTTGAAGGGTGTTGCCCATGCCAGCCGGGAGCGGGGGCGTCATATCGTCACCTCTTCGATCGAACACAAGGCCGTTCTTGACAGCGTCAAGCAGCTGGAGATGGAAGGGTTCGAGATCACCCGGCTGCGCCCTGACAGCCATGGCATTGTGTCGGCCGAGCAAGTGCGCGATGCATTGCGGGAAGACTCGGTACTGGTCTCTCTGATGCACGCAAACAATGAGCTTGGTGTGCTCAATGACATTGCAGCGATTGGCAAGGTGACCCGCGAGCGCGGCGTGCTGTTGCACGTGGATGCCGCGCAGAGTGCCGGCAAAGTGCCGATTGACCTGAGTGCCCTGGCCGTCGATCTGATGTCGTTTTCGGCGCACAAGGTGTACGGACCGAAAGGCGTTGGGGCTCTGTATGTGAGGCGCAGCCCGCAGGTGCGTATTGAGGCGCAGATACATGGTGGAGGTCACGAGCGCGGCTTGCGTTCAGGCACACTCGCGACACACCAGGCTGTCGGCATGGGGCAAGCGTTCCGCCTTGCTGCACAGAGCCTGGACTCCGAGGCCTCACATCTGCGCGTGCTCCGTGCGCGTTTGCTGCATGGGCTCGAAAACCTGGACGGCGTGCATCTGAACGGGCACCCCGAGCGGCATGTGCCGGGTATCGTCAATCTTTCCTTTGCGGGCGTGGACGGCGAATCCTTGCTGCTGTCGCTGCGGGAGCTGGCGGTATCGTCGGGCTCTGCCTGCATGTCTGCCACCATGGAGCCTTCTTATGTCCTGCGGGGTATCGGTTTGCCCGATGCGCTGGCCCAGAGCGCTCTGCGCCTCTCTTTTGGTCGGTTCTCCACGGCGGCTGACATCGATATCGCCATCGCGAGTCTGCACGAGGCTGTGCCACGCCTGCGCAGTCATGCACTGGCCTGAATCATCCTGCCTGCGGCGTCGGAGCAGCGCACGGTTGCTGAGGAAAAAGCCGTGTAAATCAGACGTATATACACGTATACTGCGCGCCTTTCTGAACATGTAATCGCTTATGGAGTTAACAGAATGTCTATTGAACGTACCTTGTCGATCATCAAGCCTGACGCAGTTGCCAAGAATGTCATCGGCGAGATCTATTCACGCTTCGAGAAAGCTGGCCTGCGCATTGTCGCAGCCCGCATGCTGCAACTGAGCAATGAGACCGCTGGCGGTTTCTACGCTGAGCACAAAGAGCGCGGCTTTTTCCCGGACCTGATTGCCTTCATGACCTCTGGTCCCGTCATTGTGCAAGTGCTTGAAGGCGATAATGCCGTGGCACTGCACCGTGAACTGATGGGCGCTACCAATCCTGCGCAGGCAGCACCGGGCACCATCCGCGCTGACTTCGCAGTATCGATTGATGCCAATGCAGTACACGGTTCCGATTCTGCTGCCTCTGCTGGACGCGAGATCGCTTACTTCTTCAGCGCTACCGACATCTGCGCCCGCGGTTGACCGCGAGCGCCTGTCGTATTCCAGAGTCCGCAATGACGACACGCGAAACGAAAATCAACCTGCTGGGACTGAGCCTGCCAAAGATGCAGGCTTTTTTCCATGATCTGGGAGAAAAACCGTTTCGCGCGAGTCAAACCGTCAAGTGGATTCATCAGCGAGGTGTGATCGACATCGACCTGATGACCGATATCAGCAAGCCTCTGCGCGAGAAAATGAAAGCTGTCGCAGAGGTGCGCCCGCCGCTGATTACCCAGGAATACCGCTCTGCCGACGGCAGTTGCAAATGGATTGTTCAGGTGGAAAGCGGCAGCAGCGTGGAGATGGTCTTCATTCCCGAATCCGGGCGCGGCACGCTGTGCGTGTCCTCTCAGGCCGGGTGCAGTCTGGATTGCAGTTTCTGCGCGACGGGCAAGCAAGGCTTCAACAGCAATCTCACCACTGCGGAGATCATTGGTCAGTTGTGGTGGGCCAATACGAAACTGTCAGGGTTTGGCGT
>CAISYX010000376.1 GCA_903889815.1 uncultured Gammaproteobacteria bacterium | reverse complement strand
GAGCGGGCGATGACGGTAAGGTCGGGCGGCACGCCGCCAAACCACTCCTTGGCTTCCTTCGGATTCAAGGCTACCTTCATGGTCTCGCCCACCTTGGCATCGGTGAACAGCAGGTTGGCTTTGATCTGCTCTTCCGTCAGACCAATGTCGCGCAGCCGGTTGTAGCGCATGTACTCGGCCGCGTGGCAGTTCAGGCAGTAGTTGACAAACAACTTGGCGCCGTTTTGCAGGGCGGCCATGTCGGTGACGCGCTCCGCAGGGAACTTGTCCCAGTCAATGCCATCACCTGCGGCGCGCGCCGGAGCGGCCATGACCGCCAGGGCCGCCACGAGCGTCAGGAGGAATTTCTTCATCATGGATGCAAGGCTCCGGGGCAATCAGTGCGGCTGGAAAGTGACACGGTCAGGCACAGGCTTGAACTCGCCGATGCGGCTCCACCACGGCATCAGCAGGAAGAAGCCGAAGTAGAAGATCGTGCCCGCTTGCGAAACCAGCGTGCCCACGTCTGACGGGGGCTTGATGCCCAGGTAGCCCAGCACCAGCATGTTGATGGCGAAGATGGCGTACATCCACTTGTGCCAGTCCGGCCGGTAGCGGATGGACTTTGCAGCGCTGTTGTCCAGCCAGGGCAGGAAGAACATGATGATGACGGCTCCGCCCATCACGACGACGCCCCAGAACTTGGCGTCAAAGGCCTTCAGCAGACCGATGAACACCACAGACGCCACGATCACAACCACTTTCGCGGTGTTGGTCAGGCGTCCCAGCAGCAACGTGACGGCCGCACCCACACCCACCAGCACCACAAAGACGTTGACCATGGGGTCTGTGACTGCACGCAGCATGGAGTAGTAGGGGGTGAAGTACCACACTGGCGCGATGTGAGCCGGCGTCTTCAGCGGGTCGGCCGGGATGAAGTTGTTGTACTCCAGGAAGTAGCCGCCCATCTCTGGCGCGAGAAACACCACGGCGCTGAAGATGAGGAGGAACACGGCCACGCCCATGATGTCGTGCACGGTGTAGTAAGGATGGAAGGGAATGCCGTCCAGCGGTCGACCCTTCTCGTCCTTCTTGGCCTTGATCTCCACGCCGTCGGGGTTGTTCGAGCCCACTTCATGCAGCGCAATGATGTGGGCGGCCACCAAGCCCAGCAGCACAAGCGGAACGGCAATCACGTGGAAGCTGAAGAAACGGTTGAGGGTGGCATCACTGACCACGTAGTCACCGCGGATCAGCAGGGCCAGGTCCGGACCAACGAAAGGCACGGCGGCGAACAGGTTGACGATCACCTGGGCACCCCAGTAGCTCATCTGACCCCAAGGCAGGAGGTAGCCCATGAAGGCCTCTGCCATCAGGCACAGGAAAATGGCGCAACCGAAGATCCAGACCAACTCGCGCGGCTTGCGGTAGCTGCCGTACAGCATGCCGCGGAACATGTGCATGTACACGACCACGAAGAATGCCGAAGCGCCCGTGGAGTGCATGTAACGCACGAGCCAGCCCCAGGGCACGTCGCGCATGATGTATTCAACGGAGGCGAAGGCCAGATTCGCGTCCGGCTTGTAGTGCATCACCAGAAAAATGCCAGTGACGATCTGGATCACCAGCACCAGCATGGCCAGCGAACCAAAGAAATAGAGGAAATTGAAATTCTTCGGGGCGTAGTACTCGGACAGATGCTCCTTGTACATCTTCGACGCCGGGAACCGGTTGTCGATCCACGTCATCAGCTTCTGCGCCGCAGGTGCGCCCGCTGGTGCTTCCTTGAATTCAGCCATGATTGCCTCGGGTGATTC
>CAISYX010000375.1 GCA_903889815.1 uncultured Gammaproteobacteria bacterium | reverse complement strand
TCACCGGCCTCGATTGCGGCAACAGCTTCGCCTATCAATGCCGGACCTCGATAGATAAATCCAGTATACAACTGCACCAGACTGGCACCTGCCGAAATCTTGGCGGCCGCATCTTCCCCGCTCAGTATGCCACCGACCCCTATGATGGGTATCTGACCTCGCAACGCAGCATGCAACACCCGAATTACATGAGTGGACTTGTCTACCAATGGCGCGCCACTCAAACCACCAGCCTGTTCACGATGAACGCTGCTCTGCACGAGGCTGCGATCAACAGTGGTATTGGTGGCAATCACGCCCTCGACGGCATTGTCGAGCAGGGCCTGTGCAATCAGGCGAATCTCATCATCTGTTAGATCCGGCGCGATCTTGACGACGAGTGGCACCTTGCGTCCATGCTGCGAGGACAGGATTACCTGTTCAGCCTTGAGCAGTGCAAGCAGCTTGTGCAATTCATCCCCAAACTGAAGACTGCGCAGACCTGGCGTATTTGGTGAGGAAAGGTTGACTACGATATAACTCGCAACACCGTAGCACTTGCGCATGCAGATCAGATAGTCCTCGACGGCCTTCTCAACCGGCGTATCGAAATTCTTGCCTATATTGATGCCAAGAATTCCTTTGTAGGTACTGCGCGCTATGGCCGCCAGTGCGTGATCGATACCCTTGTTGTTGAAGCCCATGCGATTGATGATGGCGCGCTCGGGAGCCAGCCGGAACATTCGCGGCCTGGGATTGCCTGGCTGAGGCCTTGGGGTCAGCGTACCCACTTCGATGAAACCGAAACCCAGTGCCGCCAGGGCGTCGACATGGTCTGCGTTCTTGTCCAGCCCCGCTGCAAGCCCCACGGCATTCGGAAAGTGCAGCCCCATCACATCCCGTGGAACAGCCTGTGAAGTGCGGGATGCCAACAAGCCTGCTACTCCAGTCTTGGCTGCAATATCCAGCAATGGCAATGTCACTGAGTGAGCGGTTTCCGCTGGCAATGTGAACAGCAGTGTTCGCAATAGGCTATACAATTTTGGTAATCGCTCTGAATTTGTTGGCGTCATCGAACTCGATGACAAAGGTCCCGTGCACTCCGTCGTGCTTCAGGTATTTCTGCAGAATCATGCCGGGAAAACGTACACGGACTCCTTCTCTGGAGATGACCTGCACGTCTTTCACCGAGCCAGTATAGAGCGCTTCATAGCGATCGGCGGGCAGGGAAATGTCCAGTGTCAATTTTTTCATGAACGCTTGCTCGTACAGGGGCGGGCCGCTCCAGCAGTTCCGCGAAAGGCTGGCATTATAGGAGATTGGAAGCGCCCCGTCTGCGCATGCAGCATGGCGTTGACGGGTCTCTCAAGGAGCCGCACACTGTCGCAAATCGTCCCTAGACTTCGCAGGCAAAACGGTTACAATCGCTGACTTTCGCCCAACCAGATCAAGCATTTAACTAAAAAGAAACAGAGAAAAAATATGAGTCATCACGGTATTATTACAGAACTCAGGGACTGGCTATCACAACAGATCATAGGGCAGGAGCGTCTGGTTGACCGCTTGCTGATTGCACTTCTGGCCGATGGCCACTTGCTGGTAGAGGGTGCTCCAGGTCTCGCTAAAACCAAGGCAATCAAGGACTTGTCGAAGGCAGTGGAAGGTGACTTCCACCGCATCCAGTTCACTCCCGACCTGTTGCCAAGCGACATCACCGGCACGGAAATTTTTAGACCGGAAGATGGTACATTCCGCTTTCAGCCCGGACCCATTTTTCACAACTTGGTTCTTGCAGACGAGATAAATCGCGCACCTGCCAAAGTGCAATCCGCTCTGTTGGAAGCCATGGCCGAACATCAGGTCAGTGTAGGCCGCCAGTCTTTCCAGCTGCCTCCCTTGTTCCTGGTCATGGCGACACAGAACCCGATCGAACAGGAAGGCACCTACCCCCTGCCGGAAGCACAACTTGACCGATTCCTGATGCATGTTTCCATCGGGTACCCGTCCACCGAGGCCGAACGTCGCATTTTGCAGCTCGTGCGCAATGAAGCGCAGAACAAGACGCCAGCAGCGCCTCGCATCATCAGTCAGGGAGACCTGTTTGCTGCACGCCAGGAAATCCTTGCCATGCACATGGCCCCTGCTGTTGAGGAATACATCATTCAGCTGATCATGGCGACACGGCACCCGGAATTGTACGGTGACGACCTGGCCAACTGGCTTGAATACGGCGCCAGCCCGCGCGGCACTATTTCGCTGGATCGTTGTGCCAGGGCTCACGCCTGGATTCTTGGCAAGGACTTCGTTAGCCCGGATGATATTCAAGCTGTCTTCTTCGACGTCTTGCGACACCGCATTTTGCTGAGTTTCGAAGCAGAAGCCAGTGGCGTTACTCCGGACAAGGTGCTAACCACAATCCTTGAACGCGTGCCCGCGGCCTGAAGAGTAGAGTCGCAAGACAGCCACCTATAAAAAGGCACTGCGAGTGCCAAGCAACGAGACAGTTTTCCAATGTCCATTTCGACGCAGAGTGATCAACAGCAGGCGCTCTACCAGAGCAGAGGCGCCATAATCAGTCTGCAACAGCTGCTGATACAGCGTCACGCTGCCAAGATTGTGGAGTATGTCCCCTACTCGAGGTCCATTGCCGGAATCTCGGGGTTGCACCTGTCCAAGCTGCGCGGACGCGGGATCGACTTTGAAGAGTTCCGCCCTTACCAGGCTGGCGATGACATTCGAACCATCGACTGGCGGGTCACCGCACGTACCGGCAAGCCGTTTACGAAAGTCTTTCGGGAAGAACGTGAGCGCCCAGTGATCATCGCGGTAGATCAATCCAGCAGCATGTTCTTCGGGTCACAAGTCGCATTCAAATCAGTCATCGCAGCACAAGCCGCCGCTATTTTCTGCTGGATGGCCATAGACAATGGAGACCGTGTCGGTGGCCTGGTGTTTTCAGACTCAGACCAGGCCTTGGTCCGCCCGAAACGCAGTCGCAGGTCGGCACTGCACCTCCTAAATCAGCTGCAGACGTTCAACGCCCGACTTGCGGACAAGGAAGCGCGCCTTGCATCCGCTGAAGAAGGAGTAGCCCATGGCGGACTGAGCCAGGCGCTGGCGGACATCCGACGCATCACCAAGCCTGGCAGCACGCTCTACATATTGAGTGACTTCAGCACGCTTGACGAGACAGCCATTCAATACCTGAATCAACTTTCCCGGCACAACAATGTCGTCTGCTGCATTATTTACGATGCGCTGGAAGAGAATCTGCCAGTACCGGGCTACTACACCATCACCGATGGCGCGCGCAAGGGAACACTGAACTCCTACAGCCAGACAGCTCGTCGAGACTATCAGGAACTTTTCAAGAACAGGATGGAGGCACTGCAGTCAGAGTTCACGCGTTTGCAGATTCCTTACCTGAAACTTCGAACCAATCAATTTGTTGTTGAGCAGATCAGACAATGGACAGTGCAAACCCTCTGAGCCAACTGGCCGACATTCACATGCCCGAAGCCGTTGGTTTCTGGCCACCCGCACCCGGGTGGTGGATTCTGTTCTTCATTATATGTGCAATCCTTGTCTGGGCGTTGCGCCGCTACTACGCCAACTGGAAGTTGCAGCGCGCACGCAGTTTTGCGATCCGCGAGCTCGACAAGTGCCTGACCGCCCTGAGCGATCAGTCGCAAGGAAAAAACGCGACCGAAGTCGATATTCTGAAACTGAACTTCGTCAGCGACGTCAACGGTGTGCTGAGACGAGTGGCCATGAAAAATTTCAGGCACGAAAATTTTGCAAGCCTGGGAGGCGCTGCGTGGATTGCGTTTCTTCGCGAGCATGGCGATGCAGGATTGCTGGACGACGCACAGGCTTTCACACTGAGTCAGGGCCGTTTCGCGAAGCACTGGGAAGTTGATGAGCAACGTCTCTATCAGATGGCGCACCAATGGATTGGCAGCGTCTATTTGGCTAGAATCACTCCGGAGAAGCCCTCCAATAACGCGTCCGCAGCGACGCCGGTTTCCGACCATGCTTGAGTTGACCTGGCCCTGGGCCCTGCTGGCATTGCCTCTTCCTCTTCTGGTGTACCGCTTCGTCACGCGCGCGGCTCGTCAGGATGCTGCCTTGTTCGTGCCCTTCTACCAACGCCTGTCGCAACTGCAGTCCGATTCTGTTCGCTCTGATGCGTACCGTATCCTCAAGCTGATATGTCTGACCCTGATCTGGATTGGACTGGTGCTAGCGGCAACCCGGCCGCAGTGGGTCGGTGAACCCATTGAACTGCCCTCGACGGGGCGGGATCTCATGCTCGTCGTGGATATCTCGGGCAGCATGGAAGCACGTGACATGGTGCTCAACAACGCACAGTTGTCGCGCTTCGAAGTCATGAAGGCGGTGGTAAGTGACTTCGCGGAACGCCGAGAGGGCGACCGCCTTGGCCTGATTCTGTTTGCTGCCCACGCCTATATCCAGACTCCGCTGACATTCGACCGCAGTACTGTCGCCAAACTGATCGCAGAGCTTGAAATCGGGATGATTGAAGAGTCCGCCACCGCCATCGGTGATGCCATTGGTCTTGGTGTGAAGCACCTGCGCGAGCGTCCCGCCGACAGTCGGGTAATGGTCATGTTGACAGATGGCGTCAACAACGCGGGTGCTGTGACCCCTCTGCAGGCAGGCCAGTTGGCCCAGATCGAGAACATCAAGATCTACACGATCGGCATGGGCGCTGACACCTTGGTCCAACGCTCCTTCCAGGGCTCGCGGGCCATCAACCCGTCCGCAGAACTGGACGAGGAAAACCTCACTCAGATTGCCGAGTCCACTGGCGGGCGCTACTTCCGTGCCCGTGACGTACAAGACCTGATTGACATCTACGCCGAACTGGACACACTCGAAGCCATAGAACAGGATCAGCAGACTTTCCGGCCGGTCAATGTGCTTTTCTATTGGCCTCTCGGCGCTGCGGTGTTGCTGAGTTTCCTGCTGGCGATGTTGAGCTTCCCCTGGTCCGTGCTGTTCAGTGGACAGCCTGCTGCTGCCGCAGACAAGGACGCCGCGCGTCCCGCCGCCACAGGAGGTCAGTGATGGCCGAATCCAGCCAGCTCGCCCTTTTTCTTGCCGATTTCCACTTTCTGCGTCCACTCTGGCTGCTGGCGCTGATTCCCGCCCTGCTGTGTGTGTTCTTCCTCTGGCGACTCAACGAGAGCGCCAGCGCCTGGGACAGAGCAATCGACAAGGAACTGTTGCCCTATCTGCTCGACAGCAGCAAGAGCGTGGCAGAACGGACGCCATTGGTCATTCTGCTGACACTGTGGACGCTCGCGATTCTGGCGCTGGCCGGGCCCGTCTGGGAAAAAATTGCACAACCCGTTCAAGCCCGGCAGGATGCCATGGTCATTGTCTATGATCAGTCGCTGTCCATGTATGCCACCGACTACGAGCCCAATCGCCAGACGGTCAGCAAGCGCAAGATCATGGATGTCCTGGACCGCCGGGTTGAGGGTCAGACAGCCCTGATTGTGTATGCCGGAGATGCCCACGCCGTCACGCCGCTTACCGAAGATTCCGTCACCATTCGCTCCCTGGTGCCCTCCATCAATCCCAACATGATGCCGGCGTTTGGCAGCAATACCATCGCTGCCGTTCAAACAGCGAGACAGCTCTTTGCCGATGCGGGCGCTGCTTCCGGGACAATATTACTGGTGACCGACGGGGTGGAGCGTCGCGATCATGCAGAACTGCAACAGATGCTCTCGCAGAGTGGCTTCCGCCTGGTGATTCTGGGAGTCGGCACCGACGCTGGCGCCACCATTCCTGCAGCTGGCGGTGACTTCCTGCGAGATGCCAACGGACAGATCGTGGTAGCGCGCATGGACCGCGCCAGTCTTCAGG
Organism: uncultured Gammaproteobacteria bacterium; assembly: GCA_903889815.1. Classification (GTDB taxonomy): domain Bacteria; phylum Pseudomonadota; class Gammaproteobacteria; order Pseudomonadales; family Pseudohongiellaceae; genus UBA5078. Next base: position 9,583 of record CAISYX010000375.1, on the reverse strand, counting down.
ACCTTGCCACTGCCGTTGATGGGCGTTACGCCGACATGGATCTGACTGGCGGAGATCTGGATTATCTGCTGGAAGACGACGGGTTCCTGGACGAAGACGAACTGAGTGCTGTGGAAGAAAATTTCGACATCTGGTTCGAAGCAGGACCCTGGTTGCTGGTACTGATACTGCCGTTGGGTGCCATGGCGTTCCGCCGCGGCTGGTTGCTGACAATCACACTGCTTCTGGGTACAGCCGGGCTGATCAGTCCTTCCAGTCAGGTCCAGGCGGCCGAGTGGACTGACTTGTGGAAGACCAAGGACCAGCAAGGCGCAGACGCAATGGCGCAGGAAGACGTCGCAGGCGCCGCGGCTCTTTTCCAGTCGCCCGAATGGCGCGGCACGGCAGCCTATCGTGCAGGCGATTTCGCGGGCGCCGTGCAGGCCTACAGCCTTGATCCGGGGACCAATCCCGACAACCACTACAACCTTGGCAACGCTTATGCGATGACGCAGAACTTTGAAGCGGCCATCTCTGCGTACGACATTGCGATCGCCATGGACCCGGAACATGCCGATGCCATTCACAACCGAGAGATCGTGGCTGCTCTTCTTGAGCAGCAGCAAAATGAAGAGGAGCAGCAGTCGGACGACGACATGACGTCGCCACAGGACCAGACAGAGGAACAGTCTGAGGAAGAGCAGGAAGAAGGCGAGCAGGAAGAACAGGACCAAGAACAACAGCAGGAACAACAGGAAGAAGGCGAAGAAGGCGAAGAGCAGGAGCAGCAGGAACAACAGCAGGGCGAAGAGCAGGAGCAACAGGAAGAACAGACTCCCGGCGAGCAGCCCAATCAGAGCAATGCCGAGACAGAAAGCCAGGAGTCTCTCGAGCAGTGGCTGCGTCGTATCGACGACGATCCGGGCGAATTGATGCAGCGCAAGTTCCAGTTTGAATATCGCCGGCGCCAGCTGGAAAGCCGCACTTCACCACAATCGACGGACGGGCAAATATGGTAACTCTGCGGGCCTGCCTGCTGGCGGCATTCTTCTGTGCGTTCTCTGCCGTGGTGCAGGCGCAACCAGTCACGGCAACTGTCGATCGTACAGAAATCATCCGTGGCGAAACTGTCATTCTGACTATTCGAGTCGAAGGCCAGTCTGGTGGCGTGGAGATGGATCTGGCTCCCCTCGAGACGGGGTTTCAGGTCATCTCCACTCGTACTTCCAGTCAAATCAGTGCTGTCAACAACAGCATGCAGTCCAGAATCGACTACCATCTGACGCTGTTTCCGCTCAACGAGGGTCAGATCACCATTCCGGCACTGCAAGTTGCCGGCGCGACAACCGCTCCTTTGACGATCACTGTCGAACCCAGAACCTCTTCCGGGCTGGCTGGTCAGGAACTGTTCATGGAAGCCGTCGTGAGCAAGCCCTCCTTGTTCGTGCAGGAGCAGCTGCTCTTCTCGATCCGGCTCTATTACACCATTAGTGGTATTCGCAACCCTATCTTCACGGATCTGGATCTGCCCGAAGCAGTGGTGCAACCCATCGGCACGCCTAATCAATACGAGACTCTTGTAGACGGCATGCGCTACGGAGTGTACGAGAAGCAATACGCCATCTTCCCGCAGCGAAGCGGCACGCTGGAGATCCCGGACATCATGTTCCGTGGCGAGGTGACTGACAGCTCCAGCAGTTACGTTTTCCGCAATCTCAACACCCGGACCATCACATCCTATGCGGAAGGCCATTCCATCACGGTCAGTGAAAAACCCGCCAACTACCCTGCTGATGCGCTCTGGTTGCCTGCTTCGGAGATCAGCATTCGCGAGACCTGGGACAATGATTTCAGCAATGTCCGCGTGGGAGACTCCGTTTACCGCATAATCGAAATCGAGGCCCACGGGCTGGACGGAGCGGCGCTTCCGCCTCTGGAGACACCCAGCATCGCCGACGTGAATATTTACCCTGAGCCGGCGTCCATCGAACGCAGCTTCGTGGATGGCAATATTGTCGGCAAGCGCATTGAATCCACCTCCATGCTGATGACAGCTGATGGCACTGTCAGAGTACCGGGAATCAGCATTCCGTGGTACGACATCGACACCGGTGAGATCAAGTACGCCACCATCGAAGATACCGCGATCACCATAGGTGCGGCGCGCTCAGGTAGTACAGGTGAGGCACTGTTGCTCTCCAACGCAGATATGGAAGAGCCCACTCGCGAGTCTTTTGCCGCCTCGGCCATAGAGCCCGAGGTCGAGGAGCTTGTGTCCTCCGCCACCACGCCCCTCTGGATATTGAGTCTGGCCGCTGCCCTCACCGCTTTGGTGTTCGCACTGGGTTTCATCAAGATCAAACGCCGTGCACCGGCGGTCTCCCCCCGCAAGGCGTATCCGGTCGCAGCGCCCATGTATCGACGGGCAATAGCACCGGAAGCTGAAACGCAGGCCTTCAAGGAATTCATCAACGCCTGCTCCGGCACACACCTCCCGGCGCTGCGCCTGGCGCTGATTGGCTGGGGACGCCAGTATTTTGCCGATGTCGATCTTCACACACTGGATGCGCTCGCGGTGCGCTCGGGCAGTGCCGAAGTGCGTGACATTTGCCTGCGGCTGCAGCAGTCGCTCTATGGACAGGGCGGCTCGCAAAGCGCGCTGGCCAACGACATTCAGCGCCTGCAAACCCTGATTTCCGAATTGCGCACTGCGCACCGGCAACAATTGGCGACCGCCATCAAGGACCGGGACTACGTCCTGCCCCCGCTTTACAAAGCCTGACAACATGGGCCGCCACTCCTCTCTGGTGTATTCGACTGATGCAGGACGACTCTGTCCTGAATGTTCAAGGCCGGTAGCCTCCTGTGCCTGTCGCAGCAAGGCGCAGGTTGCACAGGTGTCGAGGGATGGCATCGTCCGACTGCGCCGCGAGACCAAGGGGCGCGGCGGCAAGGGCGTGACCCTGATTGATGGCTTGCCATTGGCCGAAGAGGCCTTGCAGGCGCTGGCGAGGCAACTCAAGAACAAGTGCGGCACCGGAGGTACGGTCAAGAACGGCGTGATCGAGATACAGGGAGATCATCGCGCGCAACTGCAACCCCTGCTGGAAGCGCAGGGGTACACGGTCAAGCTTGCGGGAGCATGAAGGCCACCTTCAGGAGACCAGTCCACATGCCTGCAGCAGTCTGCGCAGCGGCGTCATCAAGCGTCGACGCAACTGCCTGGTCGACAGCCGCAGGTTCACAAGATTCGTATTACCAAGGTCCTTGACGTCAGCTGCACCAGATTTCTCCCCGTAGACAAGCCTGACATACAAGTCAGTTACGTCGCGCATATCAGTCGCAAGGTCCGGACGTTCTATCGCCACACGGCTGCTGTAATCGACTGGTCCTTCCCCGCGCTGCCGAGGCACTCCGCTCTTCGCGAGCTCCTGCAACAGTTTCATGTAAAGGCTTGTGGCCGGATCATGGCGCGTGCCATGTGTTTGACGCAGCAAGAACCAGCCCGCAAGCACGAAGAACAAGGCGATGGTCGAACCCAGCGCAACCAGCAAACCCTGCCGCGCATTGTCGCCAAACCAGCCGCCTAGCAGCTCCATCTGCATGTTCTCGTCATAACTGACGACCCAGCGGTTCCACGCGTAGTCCAGTCCCTCAAGACGCAGTCGCAAAGTATTCAGCCACTGTGTATCGCGAAAGCGCATCATCGAAAATCCTGCATCTTCCATGAAGCCTGGCTGATCCTGGAAGAAGGACTCTACACCCAGGGTGATGCGTTCTGGAGCAACGGCCGCCGTGGGGTCGAAGCGCACCCAACCCTCGCCTTCGATCCACACCTCAGCCCAGGCATGGGCGTTGTATTGATACACCAGTGTGTAGTCTTCATAGGGGTTGTATTCACCTCCCTGGTAGCCCACGACCACTCGCGCCGGGATTCCCACTTCCCGCATCATGTAGACAAAGCTGCCGGCATAGTGGCCGCAGAAACCTTCCCGCGTCGTGAACATGAACTCATCGATGCTGGAATCCCCCAAGGCCGAGGGCGTAAGCGTGTAATAGAAAGGCTGCTCGCGGAAGTGCTGCAGCACCGCCATGGCAAAGTCAATGTCGGTGCCAGCCGCCGCGCGCAACTCTGTGGCCAAGGCCGATGTGCGGGGATTCAAGTCACCTTCGGGCATCTGCAGACTGCGGGCTCTTTGCGTGCCCGACAGTTGCAGATCAGTCTGATGCTGCAGGTAGGAATTAACTTGATAGCGATAGCGCTGATTGATGGGCCTTTCGGTAATCAAGGAATAATTGCGGTCCTGAACCATGTCTCGCGCACTGACCTCGGCCAGCTGGAGCGCGTACACCCAGCTTTGCTGGGTCGGTTCCATGATCACATCATAGGAGACGGGCTCGCCAAGAGGCACACCCCTGAAGTCCGTCGGGAAACGGGAATTCAGCTGATAAGTCTGCAAAGTGGAACCCGCACGACGCCAAGTGCGACCATCGAAGAAGTCCAGCACCAGGCCGCGCCAGTAAAGCGCTTCGCTGGCTGGTGCTTCACCAGTGAAGCTGACTCTGAATGCCAGCTCGGTTGAGCGCCCGAGATTGGTGATGTCACCGGGTGTCATTTCGTCCGACAGCCCCATGTTGGTGGAAGAGGACACTGGCAAAGGCATGGACCAGAGCGGCGAGACGCGGGGCACCAGCACGAACAGGGCGATGGTCAGGGGAATACTCTGCAATACGAGGCGCACTGCCAGCCGGCCATTGTCCTTGAAGGTATTGCGCGCATTGTCGCGATACAGTGAAAGCATGGTGGCAGTGATCAGAATGAAGCAGACGAAGGCATGCAACGTGGCCAGAATGGTCTGCGTGTAGATGAAACCCAGCATGGCCAGGACATAACAGAGCGCGATCACGATGAGGATGTCGCGTCTGTCGCGCATTTCCAGAAGTTTGAAAACCACGCCAAGAATGAGAAGACAAACCGCGGTGTCCAGGCCCACTCCCGCTGCACCGTACTGCATGACCGTCAATGGCAGTGCCACCAGGACGATCGAAATCTTCAGCAATTTGCCGGGAAAGCCCAGACGGCCCGCGTATATCAGCAACCGCCATCCCATGCAGCTCAGCAGCAGTACAGTGACCCAGAGCGGCAGGCGAACGACGTGCGGGACGATCAGCAACAGCAGAGCCGCCAGCAACCAGAGCAACGAAATTCGGGGTATGGCCTCACGCGCTTCGATCACCCTGTCCTCCTTTGCTGCCATTCCACAACGCGAGTGCAGAGAGCACTTTGCGGCGATGCACCTCTCCCCTGCCAAGGTCGATCTCCAGCCCAGGGAGCCGCAGGCCATAATCGATGTCACCGCGATCCAGTTCCAACACCCAGTAGCAGAGGCGAGAAAGTCGCTCTTCGGAAGAGAGGCCGGGGAACATCGCCCAATCCAGCATCAGCCTGTCGTCGGCGTTGTCGACAAACTGTTTCACCTTCAGCCCTTGCCCGCGCGCGAGGGATTTCCATGCGATCTGCTTGAGTGAGTCTCCTGCTTGATAGTTGCGCAGGCCATGGAAGTCTTCCGTGCCCGCGAGGCTGGCTTCCGACTTGCCGGAGACACTGGCAAGAACATGCCCTCCAAGTGGCCCCGCAACAGGCACCGGGTACACCAGACATTGCATCGCCAGGTCCACATTTGACCACGCACGCCAAAGCCCGAGCGGGAAACGCGTCTGCACCACCAGCCGTGGTGCCTTCAACAGCCCGCGCTGCCGTGCAGGAAGGAAAACACTGACCCGCGCCTGGGAATTGTCCAGCAGATCAGCATGGCTCCAGCGCTGGCCGGGGAAGTGCAGCTCCAGCATTTCGTGGGGGCGCTGACCCTCTCCTTCCAGCAAGACTGCAAAGGCCGCATCCTGCCCGACGAATACCGGTTCGGCGCCAAGACCACGCAGACTCAGACACTGCAGATTGCGAAAGGAGTAAAGAATGGACAGAAGAAACACACTGACCATCAGAAAGGCCAGCCCGAAGGCCATGCTGAGGATGTAGTTGATGGCTGTCACAAAGATGAGGGTGGTAGCCGCCAGAAACAACAATCCGGGGCCGGTAGGCAAAATGAAGATATTGCGGCGGTCGAGCAGGACATGGCTGACAGCGGGCACCCTTGCTGCCAACCAACGCTGCATTCTCTGAGAAAACCAGTTGTTCATGGCAACGATGGGGGTCATGGCGGTGTCAGAAAACGTCTACCTCAGTCAGCAGACGATGCGCCAGTGCTGCACCGGTGCGGCCATCGCCGTCGGTGGCAGCGCGCAGACGATGCTCCACCACGGCGGCAAGAATGGCCTGCACATCCTCAGGCAAGGCGTGTTGTCGCACCTCCAGCCATGCCCAGGAGCGGGCAGCACGGACGATGGCAATACTGCCGCGGGGGGAAAGACCAAAATGAAAGCCCGCGCTCTGCCTTGTATGTGCCACAAGTCGTTGCACATAGTCGAGCAGCAGCGGGCTGAGCGCGACTGCATTGGCGGCTAAGCGCATCTCGCGCAAATCCTCGACCGTAAGCAGCTGCTGCAGTTTCTCGCCCCGATCACCTTCGTTGCTGCGCTCCAGAAGCTGTCGCTCAGCACGCGGGTCTGGGTAGCCGATGCCGATGCGCATCAGAAAGTGGTCAAGCTGCGACTCCGGGAGCGGAAAAGTGCCGGCCAGACTCACCGGGTTCTGTGTGGCAATTACGAAGAACGGCGAAGGCAAGGGCCGAGTCTCACCCTCTACAGACACCTGTCCTTCTTCCATCGCCTCCAGAAGCGCACTCTGGGTCTTGGGGGTGCTGCGGTTGATTTCATCGGCCAACACCAGTTGCCGAAAGATCGGCCCGGGGTGAAAAATGAAGCGCCCGGTGGCTTGCTCGAACACGGAGACGCCGAGTATATCCGCTGGCAACAGATCACTGGTGAACTGAATACGATTGAAGTCGAGCCCGAAGACCCGCGCCAGCGCATGCGCCAGAGTGGTCTTGCCCATGCCTGGTAGGTCTTCTATGAGCAGATGCCCACCGGATACCATGCAGCACAGAGCAAGTCTGATCTGCCTGTGCTTGCCCAGCAGCACCTTGCTGATCTCATCGATGGCCGCCTGAATTCTGTCCTGCATGTTGTCCCCTGCTCTGCGATTTTTTTATTGGATCTGCGGGTCAAGCCAAGCGGGTTGCCACCCTGTGTTCAGCGGTGGGGCGACCTGTCAGTCTCCTGACTTGCCCTCCTTCGCGGAATCATTGCGGCTGTCTTCCAGGCGTTTGAGATAACGCGCGTCGACGTCGCCCGTGATGTACTTGCCATCGAACACGGAACACTCGAACTTCTTTATGGCAGGATTGCCCTCGGAAGAAGCCGCAATCAAGTCTTCCAGGTCCTGGAAGATCAGCCAGTCAGCACCGATCAATTCCTGCACTTCGTCATCCGTCCGGCCGTGAGCTATCAGCTCGCTGGCTGCAGGCATGTCGATCCCGTACACATTGGGGTAGCGCACTGCCGGAGCAGCGGACGCGAAATACACCTTGCGGGCCCCGGCATCGCGGGCCATCTGAATGATCTGACGACAGGTGGTGCCACGTACGATGGAATCATCCACCAGCAGGACTGTCTTGCCTCGGAACTCCAGTTCAATGGCGTTGAGTTTCTGACGTACGGATTTCTTGCGCTGACTCTGCCCCGGCATGATGAATGTGCGCCCGATATAGCGGTTCTTCACAAACCCTTCGCGGTACTTCACGCCCAGTCGGTTGGCCAGTTCCAGTGCCGAGGTGCGGCTGGTGTCAGGGATGGGAATGACGACGTCAATATCGTGCTCCGGCCGCAGACGCTTCACCTTGTCCGCCAGCTTTTCACCCATGCGCAGACGCGCCTTGTAAACCGAAATGCCATCCATCAGCGAATCGGGGCGGGCAAAGTAGACGTGTTCAAAGATGCAGGGGGTATATTCCGCTGGGCCCGCGCACACGCGGGTGTGAAGATTGCCGAGAATATCGACATATACCGCTTCGCCCGGAGCGACATCGCGCACCAGCGTAAATCCCTGAGAATCCAGCGCAACGCTTTCGGACGCCAGCATGTATTCCGTAAAGCCATCACGCTCACGCTTGCCGAACACCAGGGGACGAATGCCATTGCGGTCCCGAAAGCCAACAATCCCGTAACCCCCCAGCATGACCAGGGCCGCATAGCCGCCGCGGCAGCGTCTATGCACGCCGCGTACTGCAGTAAACACATCTTCCGGGCTGGGAACCATCTTGGCCAGCAACTGCAGTTCATGGGCGAATACATTGAGGAGGACTTCAGAATCTGAGTCCGTATTGATATGGCGAAGGTCTTCCTTGAACAGATCCCGACTCAGTTCGGCCGCGTTGGTGAGATTGCCATTGTGAGCCAGGCTCAGACCGTAAGGAGAATTAACATAAAAGGGTTGCGCCAGGGCCGGGCTGGAACTGCCTGCCGTGGGGTATCGGACATGACCGATACCCATATTGCCAGCCAGTCGCTCCATGTGCCGCGTCCGAAAGACATCCTTGACCAGTCCATTGTCCTTGCGCAGATTCAGTTTGCCATTGTCACTCGTGGCAATACCTGCGGCATCCTGCCCGCGATGCTGCAGTACAGTCAGCGTATCGTACAAACACACTGCCACATCTGATTTGCCAACCACACCCACTAAGCCACACATACTACGTACTCCAATTGTTACTGCTTTCCAGCCCGCCAGGCAGTCCTGCGCACCCGCAGGACAGTTGCGTTGCCGGTACCATATCGGTCACGAACATGCGTGACTTTTCAATCAGATCAAGGGTGTGGGGAATCAACCTGGACTCCTGCCACCAAGGAGCAGCGGCAAAGAACCCACTGCCGAAGTAGACAAACACCATGACGATCACCACGCCACGCGCGACACCAAAAAGGGAACCCAGCAGGCGGTCAGTCAGTTTCAGGCCGGAGATGTCGATCAGCTTTGCCACCAGATTGTTCACCAGCGCACCCAGCAGCAACGTGGCGATGAACAGAATCGCAAACGAGAAAGCCTGCTGCATGGCGGCACTCTCGACCCACCCTCCCAACATGGGGGCCAAAGGCTCACTGTACAAGCGGGCGATCAGCAAAGCGGCAATCCAGGCCAGTAGCGACAACACTTCTCTGACGAATCCGCGCCAGAGACCGAAGAGACACGAGACGACAGTCACTATCAAGAAAGAGGCATCCAGCCAATGCATTTGTGCTCCTCCGATCCTCGCCGGTTCAGGCGCTGCCCATCACAGGGCCTCTATCTCGTAACGCACCACCATGCCAGAGAGTTGAAACTCCTCCTGCAACTGCCTCTGCAGTTGCAACATGGCGGTACGATCTACTCCTGGCCCGACAAATACGGCAATCAGGGGCCCTTGCGTCGAGGTAATCTGACGGGTGTAGGCGCGATGTCCGCGCCCCTGCAAACGTTCCACCAGTGCGCGTGCATTGGCCTCGCTTGAGAACGAGGCCAGCCGCACGCTCCACCCCTCGGGCAAACCGGCGCTGTCAAGCACTGGTGGCGCCACGACGGGAGCGGCCACAGGAGCCGGAGTGGATGCTG
>CAISYX010000374.1 GCA_903889815.1 uncultured Gammaproteobacteria bacterium | reverse complement strand
CCTGCTTAGGCTTCCATTCTACAACAGCTATTCCAACGAAGAGCAGTCGCGCGTGATCGAGGCGCTTGCTTCTTGGGACATGGCCTGAGCTCATCCTATTGTATCGCTCATGAAGTTGCTTGTTACAGGCTCATCTGGCCTCATTGGCTCCGAAGTGGTGTTCTATTTCTGCAACCTCGGCTGGGAGGTTCACGGCGTGGACAACAACATGCGCGCCGACTTTTTCGGGCCGCAGGGTGATACACGCTGGAATCAAGAGCGTCTCAAAGCGCAGTTTTCATCCTTCCAGCACCATGAACTGGACATTCGCGACCATAAAGCGGTGCTTCCGTGCTTGGAGCAACTGCGTCCTGACATGCTCGTGCACGCTGCGGCCCAGCCCAGTCACGTTTTGGCTGCCTCGCGACCGTATGATCATTTTGACACGAATGCGGTCGGCACTTTGAACCTGCTGGAGGCCACCCGCCTGAATGTGCCCAAGGCTGTGTTCGTCTGCATGAGCACAAACTCAAGATCAGGGAGATGGGCGGGCGGCATCTCTGAATTTTGGCGTTTGTCTGGCCGGGAAAGCACTCCATCTGCGGGATCGTATTCAGCAAGGCTAGCAGCTTGAACATGAATTACATTGTTCATGAATCATGGGGCTTTGTTAGCCATTCTGGACTCGAGTCGTTCAATGATGAGTATGTTTGCTCTAACCAATGATACTTAAATGGAGCGTCCGTTTCCTCAGCGTCGCAGGAACGCAGGCAATCTGCCAGCTTCTCAACGGAGTGGTGGCATTCATGCTTGTGCGCATGCTGCCGAAGGATCACTACGCCTGGTTCACGCTGACGGCGTCGATGGCGGCCATTCTCAACGCGGTCTCCGACAGCGGGGTGGGCACCGCTATGATGTCACTTGGAGGCACCGTCTGGCAGGACAGGCCGAAGTTGTCCGCGCTAATCAGGGCCGGCTTGGGAATGTTGGTTTGGCTGGCTGCGGCCGGAAGTGTTGTGGTCCTTCCACTATTGATCTGGCTGCTGCATCGTCAGGGTGCATCTTGGAGTGTCATCTGCCTGCTATGCAGTTTGAACATCATACCCCAATTGGTGGCGACACGTTCAGTCATTTTGAGCATTGTAAACCGGCTGCATTCGCGGGTCTGGCAGATGCAGCAGGTGGAGTTGACGACCGCGGGCATGCGTTTCGTGTTAACCACGCTGCCGTGGCTGTGCGGCATGACCCACGTGGTGTGGGCTGCTTCTGCCATTGCCGCCTCCGTGCTCGCCCAGGGCGTGCTGGTCCGAAGACAGGTTGCTCCCCTGATCGACAACGCTCCCCCCGAAGATTCCGTCCGCGAATTCACGCCGAAGGTTCAAGCGACTGTGCGACATATTCTCCCGAGCACTGTGTTCAATTGCGTTCAGGCATATCTGGCGGTTTGGATACTGGGTTTTCTTGGCGGGACGGCCGAAGTCGCTGATATCGGCGCTTTGAACCGCATCAGTTTCGTGGCCAATCTAGCCGGGGCGCCACTTGCCATGTTGATCGCACCTGCCTTCGCACGTTGTCAGGACTTCACCCGTCTGCGGAAGGTCTTCGCGGGTGTTTTTGCCGCCTACTTGCTGTTCTTTGCTGGATTTGCTGCTTTTTGCTGGCTCGAAGGCCCGCTGATTCTGAGGCTATTTGGCCCCAAGTACAGCCACCTCTCGTCGGAGCTGTTTTTGGTTGCTGTAGGGGTTGGGCTGACCTCGCTTCACGGTGTTTGTTGTTCTCTAAATCTGGCAAAAGGATGGGTTCGCGGTCTTTGGGTGAGCATACCCATTTCGCTGGTGGCCCAAGTTGTGACAATGCTAAGTTTCGACATGAGAAGTGTTGCCGGTGCTGCATGGCTTTCCATCAGTCTGGGGGGGGCGTATCTGCTCTATAGCGGAACGGTCTCCATGTATCACCTCGCCCGTCGTCCGGCTGACCATTCAGCGATCTCTATCTAAGTTCCATGACGCAACCGCTAATCTCAACCAAGACAAGTGTCACCCTGTGTGCTGCCTACTTGGATTTACTGGAAAACTCGCTCTCATTTTCCCTCTGGCCTGACCCTCCAGAGCTAGTGCAGTTGTCCGCTTACCGGAGTCAGTCCAGACTCAAATGGCTCGTCATGTCTGCAGTGGCGAAAATGGCAAGATTCTGTGGTTGGCAATTGGCCCGCTTGCCAGCCACCACTGATGCGGAAAGACGTGAGGGTCGTGTGTGGCGGCAGTATCCGGACACCATGGTGGGGAAGTTGCGGCTGGCCAATATTCGACAATGCGTCGAAAGTGTGTTGGCTGAGGGCATCCCCGGTGATCTGATCGAAACAGGAGCCTGGCGTGGCGGTGCTTGTATTTACATGCGAGGCATTCTGGCTGCGCATGGTGTCAATGATCGCAAAGTGTATGTGGCGGATTCTTTTGAGGGACTGCCCGTGCCAGATGAAGATAAATATCCTGCGGACAAAGGGGACAAACATCATCTTTCCGAATTTTTGGCAGTCGATATAGATGCCGTGAAGCGAAACTTCGCCCGATTTAACCTGCTTGATGATCAGGTCATTTTTCTCAAGGGGTGGTTCAAAGACACGCTGCCCACAGCGCCAATCGAAAAGATTTCGGTCCTGCGTCTGGATGGTGACATGTATGGATCCACCATGGATGCCCTGACGGCATTGTATGACCGGCTCTCACCTGGGGGATTCTGCATCGTTGACGATTACGCGCTGGAAGGATGCCGAAAAGCGGTGGATGAAT
>CAISYX010000373.1 GCA_903889815.1 uncultured Gammaproteobacteria bacterium | reverse complement strand
GGTTGTTGACGGGATTTGCCGCAATGCTGCCGCCATCCCAGTAACGGTCCTCGACCGACGAACCGCCCGCCGTGAACCGGAGAACCAGCGTGTCGTTATCGTTGTTGATATTGATCACTGCCAGGGATGCAGTGAAGCCAGCCGGAACCCCGCTTGTAAGGTCGAGCGCCAGTCCATTCGTGGTCACCACGCCGCCAGTGGTCTGAAGGATCACGAAATCCTGCGACACCGTCACCGTTGTGCCGGCCCACTGGCTGGCCCGCACCGTGCCAGCAAGGTCGGCATCGCCGGTCAGCACCAGGACGTCAGAGGCGCGATTCGCGGCAATGGCATCCGGCCTGAAATCGACGAAGAACACGCCGCTTGCCGTCTGGGTGACATCTCCATCGACGTCGATCCGCCCAAGCGCCCCGCTGCCCGAGACGGTATTCGCTACAGAGGAGTTGCCGGGCGAAATCGTGCCCGCATTGGTGGTCAGACTTAGGGTGGGTTCACCATCGGCAGGCATGTTCCACTCGGCAGGCGTGTTCCAGACAGAGCCAACTCCCGAAAGCAGCGCGCCATTATGGATGGTTACGGTATCCGCGCGTACGCTTGACGCGGAGACCATCAAGTTCAGTTCACCCCGATAGAGCGTCACCGAAGTTCCGGGACCGCCACCAGCACCAGCATCCAAAGTCGCCTCGTATTGGTCGTTTGAAGCGGCCTCGAGACGAACCGTTCCCGTCGAACCGGACTCCTGGTTCAGCTTCACCGTCTCGAAGTCGAAGAAGGATGTCCAAGAGAGCGTGCGGCTGGCACCCGCCCCGGTCTCGATCTGCAGCTCATCATTGTCGATCAGTGGCTCATAGGTATCAGGATCATACGTAACTCCTCCATCGACCTGGAGCGACTGGGTGCCGCTCGCCCGAAGAACATACCGATCATCGCCCTCAGAAAGATTGACGGACATCAAGATGGAGCCGGCATTGTCGATCGTCTGTGTGCCTATATCGCCAAATATGGAGCCGTCAACGTTATACATAACCGTTGCTCCGGCCGCGTTTAACAGTGTGACGTTATCTCCCGATAGATATATGCCTTTCGAAGCGACAAGGCTGCCCCGGTTGTCAAGCGTCCCTCCCCGCAGATTCCAGCCCACCAGGCTGCTGTTCTGAAGGAGGGTCATGGTTCCTGATCCCTCCTTGATAAGAGCACCGGTACCGGTCAGCGGCGCACCCATCGTCAGGTTAAACTGCTGCGTATCGATGGAAGACCACCAGTTATCCGACTGGCCATTCACAGTGACAGCGTTGGCGCGATTGAGGTTCTGCAGCAACCGCAGGGTTGTGCCACCTTCCATCACTAGCGCACCCGTGCCAAGCGCATTGGCGTGACCCGTTTCGAGGGTGCCCGCCGACAGCAGAACACGCCCATCGAAGCTATTGTCACCCTTCAAGGTCAGGGTGCCGCCGCCAGTCTTTTCCAGGCCAACCGCACTGGCCCCATCAGTCAGCGGTGTGGCGATCTCAGCCTTCATGCCGCTCTGGACACGGATTGTCGCGTTCGTCGATGACCCACCCGGATCCATGATCAGGCTGCCAGCACGCACATCGCTGTGCAAACGGTAGTCGGTGGTCAGAAAGTCGAGGCCGCCAATCGTTTGGTCTCCAACCACCTCCACCGAACCACCGGCCGCACCGGCGAAGATCGCTGTACCGCTCTGCGGCCATTTGTTGTTGAATGACCCGTCAGAGCGTGTCCAGTTGATGTTGCCGGTGTTCCAGGTCCCTGGCCCGCCTCCAACCACGCCATCCACCGGATTGACGACATTATCGCCAATC
>CAISYX010000372.1 GCA_903889815.1 uncultured Gammaproteobacteria bacterium | reverse complement strand
GATTCCTGGCTCGGGTCGTCAAAGCAGGGAAAGAGAGGATTGTGCTTCAACATCTTGATCTGTCCAGGATGATGGAACGCGACACGTGGGGATTGAAACCCCGGGATGCATATCAGGCGATGGCTCTTAATCTACTTCTGGATCCCGAGATACACCTCGTCAATCTGACCGGTGCAGCTGGCTCAGGGAAGACAATTCTTGCCTTGGCTGCTGCCATTGAGATGACGGTCCCTCACAAAGTCTACAGACGCATCATCGCCACGCGCAGCACACAGGGCCTGGACGAAGACATAGGCTTTTTGCCCGGTACCGAAGAAGAAAAAATGGGGCCTTGGCTCGGTGCGATCACTGACAATCTTGAGGCATTGCACTGGGACGATGACAACAGTGCAAGCAGCATAGAATATGTGCTGGCAAAGGTGCCGCTGCTGTTCAAGTCACTTAATTACATTCGCGGACGAAGCTTTCAGCAGAGTCTGATTCTTATAGACGAGTCGCAGAATCTGACGCCACATCAGATCAAGACTATTGTGACGCGTGCAGGAAACGGATCAAAAGTCATCTGCCTCGGTAACCTGGCGCAGATCGACACTCCATTTCTAAGTCCGACAAGTTCCGGGCTTACGTATTTGACGGAACGATTCAAAAACTTTGAGCGCGGAGGAAGTATTCAGCTGCAGGGGGTCCCGCGCTCGCCACTCGCAGCTTATGCAGAAAAGCATCTTTAGGTAAGCCGATTGTACTTTCGAGCGCAGGTTCAGGCACTGACCCAGCGCTCGACAAACAAGCTGTTGCCACTGATGGCCTTTGCATGGTGCTTTGCCTGGCTTGCCATATTGGCAACGTCATCGTGTGTCAGTGACTGTCTAACATTGGGAATTACCGCCCCGATTGATAGCGTCATGATTGGAAAGTAGCGTTCGTCTCCTTCGCGGGACTGGCTAAGAATGCCTCCTCGCAGAATGTCCTCGTCACTGTACAGATCCGGGATCTGCTGCTCGAAGTCTTTGAGAATGCTTCGGCAGCGCTCCATCCAGTTGTCACTTGAAAAGACCACGATGAAGTCATCTCCACCGACGTGGCCGATGAAGTCACTGGAAGGATGCACGTTTGAGCGAAGAACTTCCGCGATCAATTTGATTACCTTGTCGCCTTCGCCATATCCGTAGACATCGTTGTAGGGCTTGAAATTGTCGATATCGCAATAGGCGACAGTGAACAATTGCTGATCCTGGATGAGTTGATCAAGATACTCGAAAATTGGAACGTTGCCGGGGAGTAAAGTCAAAGGATTGGCGTAGCGCGCATTGCGGATTTGCAAGTCTGTAATCTTCTTGAGAAGACCGAGCACCTTGCCAATGCCAACATAGCGCCCTTCGTCAACAATGACAAAATCCGCCTCGATTTGCGACTTCATATTGTCAGTGATCAGGCTGCTGACGTGCTCTATGTTCCAGTGTTTCTCGACCACAACAAACGCGTGATCCATGCACGTCACCACCGATTTTGTACCGTGCAGTGCTCTGCCGTATTGCGAAGAGAATGTGGAGTACAGTTTGCTGCGTCTGACCAGACCGGCAGGTCGCTGTTGCTCATCGACGACCGTCACGGCAGAAAGATGCTCATCTCCGGCGAACAGTGCATAGGTTTGCTCCAGTGTATTGTGTGCATGCAGGCACGGAGCCTTGTGCAAGAGATCGGCAATGTTCTCCCGGCTCTGCCATAGCAGGTTTCTGTTGCGCGCGCGATCGGCCACCCGAAACAATGCAGCGGAGACCGTATAAGGGGGGGATACTTGAGGCTTCGAGAAATAGTAGCCTTGACCGAAGCCGATACCGATCTCGATCAGTGTCTGGCATTCCTCGTATGTCTCGATGCCCTCGGCAATGACGTGACAGTTAAGCCCTTTCGCGATGTCCACGATAGAGCGCACAAAGGACTGCTTGATGGCGTCTGCATGGATATTCTGAATGAAGTGGCGGTCTATTTTCACGTATTCCGGTCGCAACTCTAACCAGCGCCGCAGCCCCGAGTAACCCGCACCCAGATCGTCAATTGCGATCTCAAACCCCATTTCCCGATAGTGCTCAAGGGCATTGTCCATGAAGTTGAAATCGGTCAGTGGGTACTGTTCGGTGATTTCAATGACGACATTCTCTGGAGAAAGGCCAATCTCGTGAAGAAATTC
>CAISYX010000371.1 GCA_903889815.1 uncultured Gammaproteobacteria bacterium | reverse complement strand
TTTTCCATCGCGGACTGCATGATGGCGCCTGTCGCCATCGCCTTCCGCGCCTATGGCGCCAAACTCAGCCTGGATGCTCAGCGCTATGCGAACACCCTGCTCGCCAATCCCCATGTGGCGGACTGGGTTGCGCAGGGCCGCGCAGAGAAGGAGCCCGTCACCATGAGCGTAGTGAACAGTCTGGCGGGCTGATTGTGGGCCTGGTGGGAGCGGGCCCGCTCCTGCAGTTATTCCGGCGCCTTGCGCGCCGCCAGCACATCCTTCAGCTTCATTGCCATCTCACGGATAGCCTTGTCGGTCTCTTCCCAGGCGATGCAGGCATCCGTGACCGACACGCCGTACTTCAGCTCTGACAAATCCTTCGGAATGCTCTGATTGCCATAGTTCAGGTTGCTTTCCACCATCGCGCCGATGATTGACTCATTGCCTTCGAGAATCTGGTGTGTGATGTCCTTCAGCACCAGGGGCTGGACAGACGCATCCTTGTTCGAATTGGCATGGCTGCAATCGATCATGATGTTGCTGCTTACGCCGCCTTTCTTCAACGCAGCTTCACACTGCGCCACATGCACCGAATCATAATTCGGGCCGGCACTGCCCCCACGCAGCACAACGTGCGCGTAGGGGTTGCCCTTGGTGGTCACGACGGACACCTGTCCCTGGCTGTTGATTCCCAGGAAACGATGCGAGCTGCGCACGGACTGCATGGCATTGATGGCGACGGTCAGGCCACCGTCCGTGCCGTTCTTGAAGCCAACCGGCGAAGACAGCCCGCTGGACATCTCGCGATGAGTCTGCGACTCCGTGGTGCGGGCGCCGATGGCAGACCAGGCAATGATGTCCTGCAGGTATTGCGGGGAGATCGGGTCCAGCGCTTCCGTGGAGGTGGGCAGCCCTTTCTGCGCAATGTCCAGCAGCAGCTTGCGCCCCTTGCGCAGACCATCCTCGATCTTGAACGAATCGTCCATGTACGGGTCGTTGATCAGCCCTTTCCAGCCCACCGAGGTGCGGGGCTTCTCGAAGTAGACACGCATCACCAGATACAGACTGTCCTTGACGGCCTCCACCAGTGTGCACAGACGGTCGGCATATTCCAGCGC
Organism: uncultured Gammaproteobacteria bacterium; assembly: GCA_903889815.1. Lineage (GTDB taxonomy): Bacteria > Pseudomonadota > Gammaproteobacteria > Pseudomonadales > Pseudohongiellaceae > UBA5078. The sequence goes on along the minus strand of CAISYX010000371.1, from coordinate 1,231 downwards.
AGCGTCCGTATCATGGATCGAGCAGGGACCAATGACCACGAACAGGCGCGGGTCCTTGCGATCCAGGATATCAAAAATAGTCTGCCGCGCGGTGCGCACGGATTGGAGTGCGGCGCCCTGCAGGGGCAGCTCCTTTTTGAGCTGCTCGGGAGTGATCAGCGTCTCAATGGAGGCAATATTGGTGTCGTCAGTGCGTTGGATGCTCATGAAACAATAACTCTTCAAAATAACGTGTCAGTGTGGATGCAGCATGTGGTAGCGGGCCGTGGGAGCGGGCCTGCCCGCGAACGCTACCGAGCATGTCAAACCCGACGGTACAATTCTCTTCCCGTCTGGTTGTAGGTATCGGCCATTTCGTCGAGACCGGACTGCAAGGCGACATCCACGCTTTCGAGAGCGTTTTTTGCCGCGTAGTCGCGCACTTCCTGACTGATCTTCATCGAACAGAACTTGGGGCCGCACATGGAGCAGAAGTGCGCCACCTTGCCGGACTGTTTCGGTAAAGTCTCGTCGTGGAAACTGCGCGCGGTATCCGGATCCAGCGCCAGATTGAACTGGTCCTCCCAGCGGACTTCGATGCGCGCCTTGGACAGCGCGTTGTCCCGCAATTGCGCGCCGGGATGCCCTTTCGCAAGGTCAGCGGCATGAGCTGCAATCTTGTAGGCGATCAGGCCATCCTTCACGTCCTGCTTGTTGGGCAGTCCAAGATGCTCTTTAGGCGTCACGTAGCACAGCATCGCACAGCCGAACCAGCCGATCATGGCGGCGCCAATGCCGGACGTAATGTGGTCATAGCCCGGCGCAATATCAGTGGTCAATGGGCCGAGTGTGTAGAAAGGGGCCTCGCCGCACACTTCCAGCTGCCGGTCCATGTTCTCCTTGATCATGTGCATCGGCACGTGGCCAGGGCCCTCGATCATGCACTGCACGTCGTGCTTCCACGCTACCTGTGTCAGTTCACCCAGAGTTTCCAGCTCGCCGAACTGGGCGGCGTCGTTGGCATCGGCAATCGAGCCGGGGCGCAGACCATCACCGAGGGAGAAGGACACATCGTAGGCCTTCATGATTTCGCAGATGTCTTCGAAATGCGTGTAAAGGAAATTCTCCTTGTGATGCGCCAGGCACCATTTCGCCATGATGGAACCGCCGCGGGAGACGATGCCAGTGACGCGCTTGGCTGTCAGCGGCACATAACGCAACAGCACGCCTGCATGGATCGTGAAATAGTCGA
>CAISYX010000370.1 GCA_903889815.1 uncultured Gammaproteobacteria bacterium | reverse complement strand
GGAGATCTAGATGCGATTTTTGGCTTATTCGAAGGCAATAGCTCGGTGAAACCATCGACAGATTTGACAGACACATTTTTGCCATTTGAACAGCACAAGCGCAACGTTCTTGCTGTTCAAAACTATATTCCTGGTGAAGACTCGACAGGGTGCGCAATCTGCAGAGGCACGAAGAGCGCGGAGGTGGCGAGAATGATCACCCCGAGTATCAGGGACTTGCTGGCCGCCGCCCCGACGTACCCCAGCACTGCCTCGAACATCGACACCGGAGCTGACAACAATTCATAAATTGTGCCACTGAATTTCGGGAAGTAGATTCCGAATGACGCGTTCGAAATACTGTTGGTCAGCAGCGACAGCATGATCAAACCGGGCACGATGAAGGCGCCGTACGTCACTCCCTCAACCTCCTGGATGCGTCCGCCGATGGCCGCCCCGAATACCACGAAATAGAGCGAGGTGGAAATCACAGGTGCCACGATGCTCTGCAGAATGGTGCGCCGCGTGCGCGCCATTTCAAATTTGTAAATGGCCTTGATTGCGTACCAGTTCATCGGGATTCCTCCACCAGCTTCACGAATATTTCCTCCAGGGAACTCTGCGTCGTGCGGATATCCTTGAAATGGATGCCGTCTCTGCGCAGGTCATCGAGCAGGGTGGTGATATCTGCTTCCGCGCCCTGGCTGTCGTAGGTGTGGATCAGCTGCAGACCGTCTGCCGACAGGGCTAGAGAGTACTGCGCCAGCGTGTCAGGAAGGCGCGCCAGGGGCTGTTGCAGATCCATGAGCAGCTGCTTCTTGCCAAGCTTGCGCATCAGCTCTGCTTTCTCCTCGACCAGCAGCAGTTCGCCGCGCGTGATGATGCCGATACGGTCGGCAATCTCCTCGGCTTCCTCAATGTAGTGCGTGGTCAGAATGATGGTGACGCCCGAGTCGCGCAGCTTGCGGACCAGTGCCCACATGTCCTTGCGCAGTTCCACATCCACACCGGCCGACGGCTCGTCCAGAAACAGCACCCGCGGCTCGTGGGACGGTGCCTTGGCGATCAGCAGCCGCCGCTTCATTCCGCCGGACAGCGTGATGATCTTGTTGTTGCGCTTCTCCCAGAGCGTGAGGTCGCGCAGCACTTTCTCGATATGCCCGGCATCCGGGGCCTTGCCGAACAGACCGCGACTGAAGCTCACAGTCGAAAGCACTGACTCGAAGGCATCGGTAGTCAGCTCCTGCGGCACCAGCCCTATCAGGGAGCGAGTCTTGCGAAAATCCTTGATGATGTCGAAGCCGTCGACCAGCACCTGTCCTTCACTCGGGTTGACCAGCCCGCAGATGGTCGAGATGAGCGTGGTCTTGCCGGCGCCGTTGGGCCCCAGCAGCGCAATTATCTCGCCTCTGCGGATTTCCAGGTTGACACACTTCAGTGCCTGGAACCCGCCCGCATAGGTCTTGGACAGATTGCGTATGGAAACGATCGCGTCCTGCATGTTCTATATCTCCGCAACAGCGTCGATGGCTTCTGCAAGCCTCGCCACGCCAATGATCTGCATACCGGGAATGCCGCCCCTGGGCACGTTGGCCTTGGGAACAATGGCTCGTTTGAAGCCGTGCTTGGCTGCTTCGTGCAGCCGCTCCTGCCCGCTGGGGACTGGTCGAATTTCCCCGGCCAGCCCGACCTCGCCGAACACTACCAGATCCTGCGGCAGTGACTTGTCGCGGAAGCTGGAGATGATGGCCAGGATCAGCGC
>CAISYX010000369.1 GCA_903889815.1 uncultured Gammaproteobacteria bacterium | reverse complement strand
GCGCCTGTCCAGCAGACGTGCAGTCGACAACAACTTTACATTGCTGCTGTAACTGTTGAGCGTCCCGCGCCACTCGAAGCCGAACAGGGCGTTGAGCTTGCGGTGCAGCATCTCGGGGGTCAGCAGCCGTGCCGCCCCGGTAGAGGCGTGCACCACGCCCTGGGCCGGGTCACTCAGGCCATCGGCCCGCCAGTAGGGGCTGAGCACAATCTCCTTCACCAGCGTCTTGAGTGTGCGATTGGCAGCCACATACTTCGCCTGGATCTCGTCCAGATGAGCCGATTCGGCCAGATACGCTTCGGTTTGCGCCGTCGTGGCATCCGCCCCGGGAGCATCAAGGGGCTCCTGCCCCGTCATGCCGGTGTACAGCAGGCGCACGATGGCGGAATCGAAGCGGGCGTCCTGCACGATGCGCGCGGTCAGCCACTGCAGCGGCTCCTCACTGGAGGTGACTGGGAAGGCCGTGCCGTTGAATCCGGCTTGAAACATGTCCGTGTACCATGTGCGGGGTTTGACGAAACTGCCGGCCAGATTCCAGTTCTTGAACGAGGAGGCGATCGGGTCCAGCAGGCTGTGGCATTTCACGCAGTCGGCATTCTCCAGCGTGGGGGCCGTGCTGCTGATGTCCACCGCCGTGCCATCGGGACGCGCGCCGTCCAGCGCCAGGATGTCCACATCGAGGAACAAGTCATACACGACGCGGGAGCGGGCGCGGTTGCGATTGGTGGCACTGGTGGGATAGCGGTTGAGGAACATCAGAGAGCTGAGGATGCCGGCGTGGGGCGTGCCGGACAGCTTCACCGGACGAAACTCGTTCGGGTCCGACACGTTCGTGAACACCGAGGTGTCGACGCCGTAGCTTCTGGCGGAAAAACCGTTGAGCATCGCATAGTTGGCCGTCAGGATTTCGGTCATGGGCTTGTTGTTGCGCACCACGTAATTGATCAGTTCCAGCGGCTCGCGGGCCACGCTGTCGTGGGTGGTGTCGCGATTGAAGACGTAGTCGGTGCCACGGGAACTTGCCCCCGGATCATACCAGCGCGCAGTGGGATAGCGGCGCATCAGCTGGATGGCGGCCTCGCTGCCGTTGGTGGACAGGTAGCGGTTTGTCAGCAGCCAGTCATTGAAGATTTCCGACAGCCGGTTGTAGAACGCGGGCTCCGTCATCATGCCATCGAGCACGGTGCGCAGGCCGGCTTCGCCCTGCGCGGCCACCAGCGCCTGTTCGCTCGTGCTGGGCAGGCGGCTGACCAATTGCAGACTCGCGGCGCGCAGCGTGGCATCCAGGGGCAGCATCTCGATGGCGGCCAGGGCCTTGCCGCTGCCGGCAGCGGAAGTGCCATTGAAAACGCTGAGGATGTAGGACGCCGTTTCCGAGGCACAGGTGCCCGTGCAGGCGGCAGGATTGCCCAGGGGCATCGTACCGGCAATCTTGGCTGTCAGGCCTGCCAGGGTGCCGCAGTTTGCGCAGTTCTTCAGCGTCACGCCCACGGCGCCTCCCAGACCGTCGGCGCCGTGGCAGCTGGCGCACTGCTGGGCGTAGGCGGTCTGACCGGGCAGCACAACGTCCGTTGCGCTCACCACCTGGAACTTGTCGCCTGGCAGCAGCTGCAGCGTCAGCGCGTAGAAGGCAGTGCCCGACCTGACCGTGGGAATCTGCAGCAGCCCGCTCTGCAGGGTGAAGGTGCCACCGGGTGCCAGCCCGGCAGAGGCCGGCACAGCGGAGGCGATGGCGAAGCGCTGGCTGGCCGCATCCTCCAGTACCAGACTGAGGGTGACAGAGCCGTAGCCTTGCACATCGATGCGCGGAATCTGCAGTACCGGGTAGAAATAGGTGGGCAAGGAGGCACCGCTGGCCGCCTGGACCGTCGGAGTCAGCGCCGCCGCGCCGAGCAGCAGGACAAGGGTCCAGAGCGCTGCAGCTTGGCGGATGAGCGATAGCAGTGATGTTGGCATGGTGAAATCTCGCGCTGCGTGTCTGCGGGTTGATGGGGTGAGAATACTCCATTTTCAGAGACTTTAACGCCACACATGCCAAAGCGTTGCCTTTTTTTTCGCTGCCGCATGGGATTGCGAGCGGCGTCACAGTGAAGGAGCGGGCCCTGTGTGGGAGCGGGCCCTCCTCCCACATTGCTTGCTCCCCCCGGACCCCCTGCGGTAATGTCCCCCGCCAGTCTCCCATTCGAGTATTGCCATGCACCTGATGTCCTCTGCCCACCGACTGCTTCGCCGCCACACCACTGCCCTCGGGCTGTGCTGCCTGCTGGCCACGCCCGCCGGCGCTCAGGAACCCATCCGCATCGCCTTCATCGACCCGCAGTCGGGCACCTTTGCCGCTACCGGGGAGAGTGCCTACAAGGTGCTGGATTTCGCAGCAGACTACTTTTTCAACAGCCGGGGCGGCGTGCTGGGCGGCAGGCCTCTGGAGATCGTCGCGCTCGACAACAAGGCCAGCGCCGCCGATTCCCAGCTGCAGTTGCGCCGCGCCATCAGTGATGGCATGCAGGTTGTGTTCTCCGGCAACGGGTCAGCCGCCGCCAGTGCCCTGAGCACCGCCATCGCGCGCCACAACAACCGCAATCCCGAGTCGCAGGTGCTGTTCATCAACTACGCGGCCGTCGACCCGGTTCTCACCGGCGCTGATTGCAACTTCTGGCACTTCCGTTTCGACGCCCATTCCGACATGAAGATGGAGGTGATGACCGACCACATCGCCGCCAATCCTGCCATCCGCCGCGTGTACGTGATCGGCCAGGACTACTCCTTCGGCAAGGCGGTGGGGGATGCCGCCATCCGCATGCTGGCGGCCAAGCGCCCCGAGATCCAGATCGTCGGCAACGAGCTGCATCCCATCGGTCAGGTGAAGGACTTCACGCCCTACATCAGCAAGATTGTGGCATCGGGTGCCGACGCTGTGATCACCGGCAACTGGGGGGCTGATATGGTGGCCTTGGGCCGGGGCATCACGGACGCCGGTCTGGACGTGCCCATCTACACGTTCTACGCGGCCTATGACGGCATCACCGGCACGCTGGGCGAGTCGGGCAAGAACCGTATTCATGTGGTGCACAATGACCGCGCCAACCCCGTGTTGAACGATGTGCGCCGCGACTTCACGCTCGCCTTCAAGGCTGCAAACCCCGCGCTGGACGTGACCCAGCCGCGCCTGGTGAACGCCCTGATGATGCTGGTAGCGGCGATGGAAGCGGCGGGCACCACCGATCCCCATGATGTGGCGCTGGCCATGGAAGACCGCCGCCTCACCACGATGACCGGCGAGGAAATCTGGATGCGCGCGGACGACCATCAGCTGTTCGCGCCCCTCAATGTCTCGGTGCACACCAACGAAGGTGTCGAGTTCGACTCCGACAACTCCGGCTACGGACTGGTCACGCGCTTCACCGTGCCTTTGGAGGACACCATTGCCGAGTCCAGCTGCCACATGACGCGTCCGACGCGCTGACGGACGGCCCGCCATGGCAGACGCCCTGATCTTCGCAACGCTCAACGGACTGGTGACCGGCATGCTGCTGTTCATGCTGGCCAGTGGCGTCACCTTGATCTTCAGCATGATGGGCGTGCTCAATTTCGCCCACGCCAGCTTCTACATGCTGGGCGCCTACTTCGCCTTTGCCATCAGCCAGCAGATCGGCTTCTGGCCCGCGCTGCTGCTGGCGCCAATGCTGGTGGGGGTACTCGGGGCGCTGGTGGAACGCTACGGGCTGCGCCAGGTGCACAAGTCGGGGCAGGTGGCCGAACTGGTGTTCACCTTCGGGCTGGCCTTCCTGATCGAGGAAGCCGTGCAGCTGTTCTGGGGCCGCGCCACGCAGGACTTTCGCTCTCCTGCCGCGCTCGACTTCGCCCTGTTCACGCTGTTCGGACAGGACTTCCCGGCCTGGAAGGGCGTCATGCTGTGCATCTCGGTGTCGATCTTCATCGGGTTGTACTTCGTGCTCACCCGCACACGCACCGGCATCATCATTCAGGCTGCCATCACGCACCCCCAGGCCGTAGCCAATCTCGGCCACAACGTGCCACGGTTGTTCATGGTGGTCTTCGGCGCGGGGTCGGCGCTGGCTGGACTGGCCGGCGTGATTGCCGGGCCGGTGCTGACCACCTTCCCGGGCATGGCCAGCGTGCTGGGCAGTATCGTGTTCGTGATCGTGGTGATTGGCGGACTGGGGTCGCTTACGGGTGCGCTGGTGGCCTCATTGCTGATCGGTCTGCTGCAGTCCTGGGCCATCGCGTCCGGCCTCGGCATGGCCGATCTGCTGGCCCTGCTGGGCGTGAGCTTCCCGCCCGATCACGCGCTGCGCGACCTGTGGCGCCTGACGCTGCCCCAGGTGGCGCCACTGCTGCCTTATCTGCTGCTGGTTCTGATCTTGATCTTTCGGCCCTCGGGCCTGTTCGGCAAGCGGGAGAGCTGAGCATGAGAGCGCTCGTCCTCTGGGCAGGTTTTGCACTGGTGTTGATGGTGCTGCCGCTGATCTTCGACTCGGTGCTGGGGGTGTCGATCCTGAACCAGATGGCAATCGCCATCGTCTTCGCGCTCAGCTACAACCTGTTGCTGGGTCAGGGCGGGATGCTGTCCTTCGGTCATGCGGTGTATTTTGGACTGGGAGGTTTTCTGGCGGTGCATGCCATGCTGCTGACCGAAACGCAGACGCTGGCGATTCCGTTGGTGCTGATCCCGCTGGCGGGAGGCCTGTGCGGCCTGTGCGCAGCCCTGTTCATCGGCAGTTTTTCGACGGGCAGAGCCGGCACCGTGTTCGCCATGATCTCGCTGGGCGTGGGCGAACTGCTGGCGGCGTCCTCGCTGATCCTGGTGTCTTTCTTTGGGGGCGAGAGTGGTGTCAGTGCCGACCGCACCTTCGCACCGCCCTTCTTCGGCGTCGATTTCTCCCAGGATGTGCAGGTGTATTTCCTGGCAGCCGCGTGGCTGTTCGTCTCCGTGCTGGGCATGTATCTGTTTACGCGGACACCGGCAGGGCGCCTGGCCAATGCCGTGCGCGACAATCCCGAGCGCGCCCGGTTTCTGGGCTACAGCGCAGGGCGCGTGCGCTTCATTTCCTTCGCGGTGGCAGGCTTTTTTGCAGGCATCGCAGGCGGGCTGTTTGCCGTGAACTACGAGATTCTCACTGCCGGGAACCTCAACGCCGCCAGCTCAGGCCAGGTCTTGTTGATGGCCTACATCGGCGGCCTCGGCGTCTTCATCGGACCGATCCTCGGTGCGGTGCTGCTGACGCTCATCAATTCGCTGCTCAACCACTACACCACGCTGTGGATGCTGTATCTGGGTCTTGTCTTCGTGCTGACCGTGATGTTCCTGCCACGCGGGCTGACCGGCCTGCTGATGCTGCACCGGGTGCCATGGCAGCAGGGCCGGCTGGGGCTGCTGGTGCGCCCCTACACGCTGACGGCCATCCCGGGTGCAGTCCTGGTGTTGAGCCTGATCGGCCTGCTGGAATTGAGCCAGCGTGAGACCGGGCCCTTCGTGTATCTGGGCATCCCCTTCGCCCCCGGGAGCGCCGTGAGCTGGCTGGCGCTGCTGGCAGTCGCCGTCATCGCCTTCGTGGCGCTGCGACGCACCTTGCCGGGCCTGCGGGCAGCCTGGGCCGAGGCCAGCGCGCAGTCGCCCCGCAGCATGCACGAGGGGGATGCGCCATGAGCGTGCTGCAGCTGGACAATGTCAGCAAGTCCTTCGGCAACAGCGCAATTCTGCGCAATGTGCACCTGCGCATCGAACCAGGGGAGCGCCATGCCATCATCGGCCCCAACGGCGCGGGCAAGTCCACCCTGTTTCACCTGATCAGCGGACGCCAGCAGGTGAGTGCCGGCCGCATTCTGTTCAAGGGCGAGGCCATTCACACGCTGCCACCCCACGAAATCGCACGCCGGGGGCTGGCACGCAGCTTTCAGGTCAGCAGCCTCTTTGCGCAGCTGAGTGTGTTCGAGAACCTGCGCTGCGCCCTGCTCTGGCCGCTGGGCTATGGCTACTCGTTCTGGCACCTGCTGAGCCGGGAGAAGGCGCTGAACGCGCGCACCGAAAGCCTGCTGGACGAGCTGGGGCTGTGGCAACGCCGCGACGTGCCCGCGGGCGAACTCGCCTATGCCGAGCAGCGCGCGCTGGAGCTGGGCCTCGCCATCGCCAGCAGCGCCGAGCTGATCCTGCTGGACGAGCCCGTGGCCGGCATGAACGCGACTGAGGCGCGCCAGGCTCTGGCGCTGATCCGCAGAGTCACGGCAGGCAAAACCCTGGTAGTGGTGGAGCATGACATGACGGTCGTCTTCGACATCGCCGATCGCATCAGCGTGCTGGTGCAGGGTGAGCTGATTGCATCGGACACCCCCGCCGCCATACGCCGCAACGCCCGAGTGCAGGAAGCCTATCTGGGCGTGCCTGTGCCAGCAGGGGGACAGCATGCTTGAGGTGATGGATCTGCAGGCGTGGTACGGCAAGAGCCATGTCCTGCGCGGCGTGACGCTGAGAGTGGGCGAAGGCGAGATCGTCAGCCTGCTCGGGCGCAATGGCGCGGGCCGCTCCACCACCATGAAGGCACTCATGGGCGAGTTGCAGGTCAGCGGCTCGGCGCTGTTTCGCGGACAGCAAATACTGGGACTCCCCAGCCACGAGATCGCCATGCGCGGCATCGGCTGTGTGCCCGAGCATCGCGAGATCTTCCCGGGGCTGACTGTGCGCCAGAACCTGCTGCTGGGCATCAAGCCCGGGCAGAAGGCCTCGCGCTGGTCGCTGGAAGACATGTTCCGGCTGTTTCCTGCGCTGGGCGAGCGTGCGGATGTGCCAGGCGGGGTGCTCAGCGGAGGCGAGCAACAGATGCTGTGCATCTGCCGCGCCTTGATGGGTGACCCGGCCCTGCTGCTGGTCGATGAGCCCACGGAGGGCCTCGCGCCGCAGGTGGTCGAACGGGTGGCACAATTGCTGGTGGAAATTGCCAGCAAGGGTGTCGCCATTCTGCTGGTGGAACAGAAACTGGGCATCGCACTGCGCATCTCCCGGCGCGTGTACGTCATGGGTCGGGGTCAGATTGTCCACGAAGGCACGCCAGCAGCGTTGCTGGAAAGCGACGCTGTGCGGCGGGAGTGGCTGCAGGTCTAGGGTGGCCTGCTCTTCCCAAACGGGTTACAGTACCTCCCGCAATCCCAGCCGGAGCTACACTTTATGATGTCCTGCCGCCTTCTGTCTGTTGCCCGCCTCGGTCAGTCCGTGCTGCTGAGCCTGGGGCTGCTGCTGGGCTCGGTAGCCCACGCCTGGGACGCCACCGGCCACCGGCTCAGCGCCTATGTCGTGTGGGAAATCCTCGCGCTGGAGCGACGCGCTGAACTGCTGACCCTTCTCGAGTCCCACCCCCGCTACCAGCAGGATTTTGTCGAACAGATGCCGCTGACGGTGCTGGTGGGCAGCGACGAAGAGAAATTGCGCTGGACGCTGGGACAAGCCGCCGTCTGGCCCGATGTCGCCCGCGGCCTGAGTGAGGAGGAACGCATCCGCTACGACCGCCCCACCTGGCATTACATCGACGGCGCCTGGCTGCGCGGCGAAGGCGTGCAGGGCAATGTCTACGTTGGCGTTGACCCGCAGCCCGCCATTGTGGGAGCGCCCCCGGGCCGGACCACGGACGAACGCGATATCGACAATGTCGTGCTGGCTCTGGAGTACAACACCGACCTGCTCAATGATGCGTCCCAGCCCCCGGC
>CAISYX010000368.1 GCA_903889815.1 uncultured Gammaproteobacteria bacterium | reverse complement strand
TGGGGGCTTCGCTCCTCGCCATGCTGGCAGTGCTGAGTCTTCGCAATGTGGCCTTCACCCTGGAAACCACCATTCTGCCCGCCGGTGTCTTTGCCGGCTTTGTCGAAGGCTTCGGCTGGCTGCCGTCCCTGCTGGGCTTCGCGGTGCCCGACCCGGCCATGATTCAGGCGGCGCTCACGGGGGCTGCGCACGGCGGGCAGAGCGAGGGAGCGGGCCGGGCCTGGGCGTCGTGGCTGAGCGGCGGCATGCTGGTGTATGCCGTCCTGCCGCGGGCTCTGGTGTTTGCCTTCTGTTACACCCTGCAGCGGCGGCGACGCGCGCAGTGCCGTCCTGACCTGCTCGCGCCCGGCTTTGCCCTGCTGCCGGGGGCGCAGACCACGCATCCCGGCATCGTGGATCCTGCCCCGCCTGCGTCGGACCCTGGCCGCGTGGCGCCGCTGCATCATGTCAGCAGCAGTGGCGCGCTGCTCGGTGGACTGGAGCTGGGCAACGACATCTCCTGGCCTCCGCGCGGCATGATTCTGCGCCAGGATGTGCGTGTGGAAGATCGAGTGGATTCCCGTGAACAACGTCATGCACTGCAAGCACGGCTGCGATCGGCGCCCCCGGCAAAGCTGCTGCTGACCGTTGATGCCCGTCTGTCTCCCGACCGGGGCACGCTGCACTGGCTGGTGGAAATCTCGCACTTTGCGGGCGAGCTGCGCGTGCTGCTCCTGCCGCCCTCCTGCTCTCAAGAGCGCCGTGCTGCGTGGCAGCAGGGCCTTGCGGCCATTGGTCTGAGCAGCGAGCAGGTGTTCACCGACTCGGCAAGCGCAGGAGGCTGGCTGAGCCCCCATGACTGAACACATGCCTCCTGACCCTCTGCGCATCGCCGTGGTCGGCCACACCAACACCGGCAAGACCTCACTGCTGCGTACCCTCACCCGGGACAGCCACTTCGGCGAAGTATCCTCACGGCCCAGCACCACCCGGCACGTTGAAGGCGTGAGCCTGGGCATCGGCGCCACGCCGGTCCTGTCCCTGTTCGACACCCCTGGCATGGAAGACTCCATCGCGCTGCTGGAGACGCTGGACAGTCAGGCGGCAGGCGCCGGGCGCCGGCTGGACGGGCCCGCGCGGGTGCAGCAGTTCCTGCAGTCTCCGGTGGCGGCGGGGCGCTTCGAGCAGGAGGCCAAGGTGCTGCGCCAGCTGCTGCAGTGCGATGCGGCGCTTTATGTCATCGATGCCCGCGACCCAGTGCTCTCCAAATACCGCGACGAGCTGGAGATTCTGGCCGGTTGTGCCGTGCCGCTGCTGCCCCTGCTCAATTTCGTGAGCGACGCGCGCACCAGCGAAGCGGCGTGGCGCGGCTGGGCCTGCACGTGGTGGTGAGCTTCGACACGGTGGCGCCGGCCCGCGGCGGCGAGCGTATTCTGTACGAGAAGCTCGCGACCCTGCTGGATGTGCGCGGCGCCTCGCTGTTGCAGCTGGTGGAGGAGCATGAGCGTCAAGCCCTCGGCCGGCGCGGCGCGGCCACACAGTTACTGGCGGACCTGTTCATCGACGTAGCCGCCTGCCGGGTGCGGGTGGCCAATGGCACCGACGAGGCCGCGCTGGCTGGCGCGCTGCAGACGCTTAACAGCCGCATCCGCGAGCGGGAGCAGGTCTGCGTGGATGCGCTGCTGGGACTGTACCGCTTCAGCCGGCAGGACCTGGATGCCGGCCACCTGCCCCTGAGCGATGGCCGCTGGCAGGAAGATCTGTTCGATCCGGCGACGCTGACATCTCTGGGCATCACATTGGGAAGCGGCGCGGCGGCAGGCGCGGCGGCGGGCTTCGGCATCGACCTGATGCTGGGTGGCACCACGCTGGGCTCGGGGGCGGCCATCGGCGCGCTGCTGGGCGGCGGTCTGCCGACCCTGCAACGCTTCGGGCGCAGACTGCTGCGAGGCGTCAGTCAATCCGTGACCAGCGCGGTGACAGGCAGCCGCTACCTGCGGGTCGACGAAGCCATTCTGCGTGTGCTGGCCACCCGTCAGCTGCACTTGGTGCTGGCGCTGGAAGCGCGGGGTCATGCCGCCGTGGCGCAGATTGCCCTGCAGGACAATCTGGCCGCGCAGGTCTGGCAGGGCGCATTGCCCGGCGCCCTGCGCCGCTGCCGCGAGTATCCCGGCTGGTCGGCGCTGGGGCAGACGCCGCGCTGGGACCCCGCGCGTCAACAGATGCAGGACACGCTGGCGGACGCTACACTCGCCGCCATTGTCCGCTGCACGGAAACCAGGGCGCCATGAACAATCCGATCCTCGTGTCCATTTCGCTGCTCACGCTCAGCAATGTCTTCATGACAGGCGCCTGAGTCGCGCCGGCATTGATTCTTGAGGGCAGGTGGTTTACTTTCGCCCCAGCCTGCCAAGCGCCCGGTTGCCGGCAGCGCCTTCCACCAAAAAGCTCATAACAACAAGAAGATGCCCATGAACAACACCCTCCCGTACCGCCTGTCCAGACCGTCTTTCCTGCATGCCCTGCGCGTGCTTGCCAGTGCCCTGCTGATTGCCTGCGCGCCGCTGGCACTGGCCCAGCAAGACCTGAACTGGGTGACCACCTGGTCCGCAGCGCCCAGTTCGCTGCCTCCGGGGCTGCTGCCACCGGAAGCCATCACGGACGCCTATGACAACCAGACCCTGCGCCTGATCGTGCACAGCAGCGCCGGCGGCGATGTGGTGCGGGTGCGCTTGTCCAATACCCACGGCAACAAGCGTCTGCAGATCGGCTCGGCCACCATCGCCCTGCAGGCCGAGGGCAGCGCCATCGTGCCGGAGTCCCTGACCCGCCTGACCTTCGGCGGCGAAGAGAGCATCACCATCGCACGGGGCGGTCTGGTATTCAGCGACCCGGTGGCCTTCACCGTGCCGCAACTGAGCAATCTGGCTGTAAGTCTCTACATTCCGGCGCCCAGTGGCACCGTCACCACACACCTGGCCGCCGCGCAGACCAGCTATGTGTCGGCCCCGGGAGATTTCACCGGCAGCGTGCCCTTCAATACAGCGGCCGAAATCCCCGTCTGGAATTACCTGACAGCCATCGATGTGGGTCGCAGCGACAACATCACCACCATCGTTACCCTGGGCGACTCTATTACCGACGGTGTCGGCTCCAATGCCAATCTGAACAATCGCTGGCCGAACTATCTGGCGCGCCGCATGCTGCTGGATCCGCAGGTGCCCGACTTCGCCATCGCCAATGCCGGCATCAGCGGCAACCGCGTGCTGCAGGAAAACTCTCCGCGCTTCGGCGAGAATCTGCAGTTGCGCTTCGAGCGCGACGTGCTGGCGCTCGCCAATGTCAGCCACATCGTGTTGCTCGAAGGCATCAATGACATCGGCATGCCCGCACTGATGGTGCCCGGCGAAGAGGTGACGCCCGAGGAGATCATCGCGGGTTACCGTCAGATCATCACCCGCGCCCACGCCCGCGGCATCAAGATCATCGGTGCCACGTTGACGCCTTTTGAAGGCGCCGCGTATTACACGCCGGAAGGCGAAGTAAAGCGGCAGGCGGTCAACGCCTGGATCCGCACCAGTGGCGAGTTCGACGGCATCATCGACTTCGAGATTCCGGCCCGCGACCCGTCCCACATCACCCGGCTGGTGCCTTCCTACACCACCGACAATCTGCACCCCAATGACGAAGGCTACAAGGCGATGGCAGAAGCCGTCGATCTTGATCTGTTCCGCTGACGTATACGGAGCACCATCAGTTTCAACAGCAAAGGTTACGCATGAAATACAACGGCAGTCCGACGTTCACGCACCAGCAGGAGGATCGCATCGGGGTCCTGATCACCAATCTCGGCACACCGGATGCGCCGACGCCCAAGGCGCTTCACCGCTACCTGAAGGAGTTTCTCTGGGACCCCCGGGTGGTTGAGGTGCCACGTCTGATCTGGTGGCTCGCGCTCAATGGCGTGATTCTGCGGATTCGTCCCAGGCGCTCTGCCAAAGCCTATGCCACCGTGTTCACAGACGAAGGCTCGCCGCTGCTGTTTCATACCCGCAATCAGAGCAAGGCGCTGCAGGCGCTTCTGGCGGAACAGGGGCAGGGCAATGTCGTCGTGGACTTCGCGATGCGTTACGGCAATCCGTCCATCCCCTCCGTGCTCGAATCCATGTTCAACAAGGGCGTGCGCAAGCTGCTGGTGCTGCCGCTGTATCCGCAGTATTCCGGGTCCACAGCGGCGTCCACCTTCGATGCCATCGCGAAGGATTTCACCACCCGGCGCTGGATTCCCGATCTGCGCTTTGTCTCGCATTATCATGACTACGCGCCCTTCATCGACGTCGCTGCCAAGCGCATTGAAGAGCACTGGCAGACCCACGGCCGGGCAGACAAGCTGATGTTCTCCTTCCACGGTGTGCCGATGCGGTACCTGCACAATGGCGACCCCTATCACTGCGAGTGCCACAAGACCGCGCGGCTGATCGCCGAAAAACTGGGGCTGGGCAAGGACAAGTACGTCACCACTTTCCAGTCCCGCTTCGGGCGTGAAGAGTGGTTGAAGCCCTATACCGATGCCACGCTGAAGGGCTTCCCTGCGCAGGGTGTCAAATCGGTGCAGGTGTTCTGCCCGGGGTTCTCAGCGGACTGTCTGGAGACCATCGAGGAGATCGGCGAAGAGAACAAGCACTACTTCGAAGAGGCCGGTGGCGAGCGTTACGAATACATCACTGCCCTGAACGACCGGCCTGGACACATTGCCGCGCTGGCCCAACTGGTGAACGACAATCTGCAGGGCTGGAGTGTGGCACCCGATACCGGTCGCGATGAGCGTGCGAAGGCGCTGGGTTCAAGCCGATAACCTGGATGAGAAAACGAGCATGAACTTTCTGATGTCGCGGCGTCTGCGCTTTTTTGCCGGAGGGACAGGCATTCTGTTCCTGTTGCTGGCGGCTCTGCGTGCGGTGTTCCTGATGGGGTTCTCCGGCGTCGCGATCGACGAGAATCCCGAGGCTGTGTGGCCCACACTGGGCATCGGTCTGCAGTTCGACATGCGGCTTGCGCTGCTGCTGATGCTGCCGGTGGGCATCACCTTGTTGCTGCCCCGAGTGCGCGAGCGCTTCGCGCGGCAGACGCGCTGGGCGATTCGCGGCTATCTGGCAGTGCTGCTGGTCGTGCTGGTGCTCATCTATGTGTTCGACTTTGGCCACTACGCCTATCTGGGTGTGCGGCTGAACGCCTCGGCGTTCCGCTTCAGCGCCGACGCGCAGATCTCCACCGACATGATCTGGCAGACGTACCCGGTGGTGTGGATCACCCTGGGCTGGTTCACCACAGTGGCGCTGACGCTGGCCGCCTTCATGGGCCTGGAGCGCGCCACGCTGGACCGGCCGCAGGCACGCATTACGCGGCGTGCGGCTGGCTTCGGCGGCGCCGCTGTCACCGTGCTGGTGCTGATCGGCCTGCTGGGACGCTACACCAACATCAATCTGGAGAACCCGGTGCCACTGCGCTGGAGCGATGCCTTCTTCTCCGGCGACAGCCAGATTGGCTCACTGGGGCTGAACCCGCTGCTGTTCCTCTATGACACCTGGAATGTGCAGGATTCGGGCTACGACGCGGAAGCGCTGGAAGCGCTGTACCCCGTGGTCAGTCGCTACCTGGGAGTCACGCCCCGGACCGATGGCATCAGCTTCGAGCGACAGCTCGGCGTGCAGCCCCACGCGCTGCAGACTGCGCAGCGGCCGAACATCGTGTTCATCATGCTGGAGTCACTGGGCGCCAGCGCCGTGGGCGCCTATGGCAATCCACTCAATCCCACGCCCACTCTGGACGCCCTCTCTACCCAGAGCTGGTTCTTCAAGCACTTCTATGTGCCGGTTACCGGAACGGCGAAAACGGTATGGGCCAGTATCACCGGCATTCCCGATGTCACCCGGCAGGAGACTGCCAGCCGCAACCCTTTCATCATCCGCCAGAATACCTTGATCAACGCACTGCCTGATTACGAGAAGCTCTACATGGTTGGCGGCAGCGCCGGCTGGGCCAATATCAATGGCGTGATCATGCAGAGCATCGACGATGTGACGCTTTACGAGGAAGGCTACTGGCAGGCCGCCAATGTGGATGTATGGGGAATCTCTGACCTGGACCTGTTCAAGGAGAGCGACCAGATCATTCAGGCGCTGCCAAAGGACAAGCCCTTCTTCGCCTATATCCAGACAGCCGGCAATCACCGCCCCTTCACGATTCCCGAGGACAACGACGGCTTCGAAACGCTGAACCTGCCTCTGGAAGAGGTCCAGGAATTCGGCTCCCGCAGCCTGGAGCAATACAACGCCGTGCGCCTGCTGGACTTCAACATTGGCCGTTTCATGGAGATGGCGAAGGAAGGTGGCTACTACGAGAACACCATCTTCGTGCTGTTCGGGGATCACAACACCCGCATCTCGCAACTGCCGCACATGCCACCGGCGTTCGAACAGCTGGGGCTGGAGAGCAATCACGTGCCGATGCTGATTCATGCGCCGGGGCTGCTGGCCCCACGGGTGTTCGAGGAGGCCACAGGTCTGGCCGACCTGCTGCCCACCGTGGCGGGTCTGGTGGGTGTGGAGTACACCACCCGCACCATGGGGCGCGATATCCAGTTGCCTTCGCCTGAGGGCGAGCGTGCCATTCCGGTGGTGTTGAGAGAGGGAACCTTTCCGCTGATCGGCGTCGTCACGCGGGAGTTTCTGCTGCAGATGAATCACGATGGCACAGACCCGTCCATGCACGATCTGGCGTCGCCGGAGCCTCTGGAAAACGTGGCTGAACAATATCCTGAGGAGTACAGGCGTTTGCTGGACCTGGGACGCGGCCTTTACGAAGCGGCGCGCTTCATGCTGACCGATAACGTGCGGGAATGACAACGCGCCAGTACCGGCGCAGCAGAACGACCAGGCAGAAGATGCCCAGCGCGGGGTCGATCAGATAGTCCCAGTAATTGGTGGACGCTTTCAGTTCCAGCGTGAACCCCAGTGTGGCCACGCACAACATCGCGGTTGCCAGATAATGGCCCCGCCACAACAGAACGAGAGTGAGAGCGCCTGTCATCGCCAACAGCAGGCGTGGTGCGTAGCCGAGACGGTAGGGGTCCAGGTAAGTAAGCCCCAACGTTGCCGGATACAGCACCAGGCTCATTGCCGCGAACATCCACAACATCCCCGTCAATTGTGCCTCGTCCGGGCGCCTGATCCAGTCCATGCGCACCGCAGTTCCCAGCAACAGGGCCAACGTCGTGGTCAGAGCCAGATCGTCAAATACGCTGCGGACGTAAGTGCCGGGAGAAATCCCGTTGATCGGCACCATTGCCAGCCCGAGCAAGGCCAGCAGCAGGGCGCCGCGCAGCGGCACGGAAAGCCGGGCGCCAGGCAGCGCCAGGAACAGAGGCAGGGCGAAAGACAGCAGCGGCTGCCAGAAGGCGAATACGCTCTGCAGCATCAGCGGCGCGACTCCAGCCAGTCTTCCGTAAAGCTGACGTGCTTGATGAAGCTGTTGTTCCAGGAATAGACCAGGTGGAAGATGCCATCCCGGGTGTGGACAAGATAGGGGTATTCGTACTCGAACTCGCAGCCGTCGCGGCGGCACATCCGCTCATCCACCTCGGCCATGAATCCCCCCAGCAAGTCATCCCGATCCGCACCGCTCGAGGCAATGAACTGGCGACGCAGGGCTGGCGTGAAGCTGCTTTCCGGCAACGGGTCTCCATCGGGATCGGGCGAGGCATCCAGATCAATCAGAAACTCCCAGTTCTCCATTTCAAGGTCAGTCTCATACAGGCTGAGACGGAAGCGGCCATCCCGCAGATTGTTGAGCGCGACCAGCAAGGTGTTGCGGTGGGTCAGCGCTGCCGAGAGTGAAGAGTTTGGATTGAAGGGCTCCAGAGGAACCGGCGCCGACCAGGTGCGCCCGGCGTCTTCAGTACGACTGGCCAGCACACGGTGATGTTCAGTGCCGGCATAGCGCAGCATGGCGATGGCAGAGTCGCGTCCTGTGGGAACAATGGTGGGCTGCAGGGAATGATTGCCGCGGCTGATGCGGTATTTGTCCAGGACTTCCCCATCAGCCGACAAGTACAGGTATTCGGCAAACTTGCCCAGGAATTCATGGTACACGGGCAGCCCGATGGAACCGTCCTGGTGGAACACCGGGGCGCTGCGCACCAGTGTGCTGATATTGAAGAACGGCGAAGTGACAAGGCGGCGCGGCGCTGACCAGGTGGCGCCCAGGTCCTCCGACACCATGGCATTGATGGCACTGCCGCCCCAGCCGCCAATGGACACGGACACATAGAAGAGCCACAGACGTTGATCCGGTGCCATGGCCACAACCGGATTGCCCAGCTTGCGGATGTAGCGGTTCAATCCCACCTGGGTCGATTCCCGCGTGGCCAGCACAAATTCGTCGTGCCAGGTTTCTGCGCTCACGTCGAAGTGTGCTCCGCGAATCTGCACATCCCCCGCGCCTTCCCGGGAGCCGGCAAACCAGACGGTCAGCAGGGAGTCATCGGACAAGGGTGTCAGGGCGGCGGAGTGCACGTATTCATCGACATCGGAAGACGCAAAACTGTTCACGAACGGAGATCTGGGCGAGAGTTTCAGGGTGGGCGCACCGGCATGATCGTCGAGGAACGACACCGGCACAGCGGCAGGGTTTTGCAACCATGCCACCGAGAAAACAAGGATTACGAGCGGAGTGACGCTCAGGCGCCACAGCAGGGGACGAGCTGCGAAAGACACTGTGGGGACGACCTTTTTTTGTTTTTGTGAGCAGGTTCACATTTCTGCGAATCGCGGGTAGCCGGAGGATAAACGAGGAATCCTGCCGAGTCTACCCGCCGCTGGGCCGTGTCTGCCGCGCCTGGTTATGGTGCGGTGACGGGC
>CAISYX010000367.1 GCA_903889815.1 uncultured Gammaproteobacteria bacterium | reverse complement strand
GACGTTTGTTGGCCATTGAACACCTCGTTAACGGTGGCAAGATTACCACCTAAGTTGGTGTCCGGATTTATTGAACCACTACAAAGAGACCCGCACCGAGTGAGCAAAGAGACCGTGGCTCTTTGCGATGCGAGGGCACCCAGGATGGGGGCGGGTCAGCCGCAGAACGGGAGGAGGGGTGGTCGGGGCCGGTTCCGTCACATTCAAGTTCGCCAGCAGGGCTGGCTCCCACAGACAGGGCCCGCTCTTACAGCAGCAGCTCCAGCTCCTGCGGAAAACACGGCCGCCCCTGCGCGTCCACCGCCGCCACAACGAACCGGGCATTCAAGATTGGCACCCCGTCATTGACCAGCGTGATGTGCTGGGTGAACGCCATGCGCAGGCGCGAGACGCGCTCGGTCTGCACCGTCACGCGAAACACATCGCCACTGCGCAGCGAGCGCAGATAGTCGAGCTCGGCGCGGATAACCACGACGTGCACGCCGGTGGCCGTCAACGCCGCAAAGTCCACGCCGCGGGTTTTCAGATACTCGTGGCGTGCGTGTTCGGTATAGTTCTGATAGACGGCATTGTTCACCACGCCCTGCAGATCGCATTCGTAATCCCGCACTGCCATGTCCAGAGAAAAAGGCTGCATTGTTCACTCCCGGGGTCGCTGGCCTGTGATTCTGCGCAGGATCATACCACCGCGCCGGATTGAGTCGGTTCCCGAATTTGCATAGACTCCGGTCAGCCTTCCTTTCCGCAGACAAGGATCTTCATGCCAGCACTGACCGCTCGCCCGCGCGCCCTTCCCGCCCTGCTGTTCGCCGCCCTGCTGGGCGCCTGCCAGAGCGCCGGCCCCCAGGCCGCGCATGGCGCCATTCCGCCAGATGCCGATGTGACGACCCTGCAGTCCGCCATGGCAGCCGGCAGCCTGAGTGCCGTGGCCATCACCGAACATTATCTGGCGCGCATCGCGACGCTGGACCCCGCCCTGCGCTCGGTGCTCGAGGTAAATCCTGAAGCACTGGCCATCGCGGCGGCGCTGGACGCCGAACGCCAGGCCGGTCAGGTGCGCTCGCCCCTGCACGGCATCCCGGTGCTGCTCAAGGACAACATCGACACGGCAGACCAGCTGCACACCACGGCCGGCAGTCTGGCCCTGCTGGATGCGCCGGTGCCCGCCAGCGATGCCTTTCTGGTCAGCCGCCTGCGCGAGGCCGGTGCAGTAATCCTGGGCAAGACCAACATGAGCGAATGGGCCAACTTCCGTTCCACCAGCTCCTCCAGCGGCTGGTCGAGCCGCGGCGGCCAGACACTGAACCCCTACGACCTGACGCGCACGCCCTGCGGCTCCAGCTCGGGCTCGGCCGTGGCGGTGGCGGCAGACTTTGCGGTACTGGCCGTGGGCACGGAAACCGACGGCTCCATTGTCTGCCCCGCGTCCCACAACAGCATCGTCGGCATCAAGCCCTCCCTGGGGCTGGTGTCGCGGGTCGGCATCATCCCCATCGCCCATAGCCAGGATACTGCCGGCCCGATGGCGCGCACGGTGCGCGATGCGGTACTGCTGCTCAATGCGCTGGTGGCGGAAGACGTGCAGGATGAAATCACCTCGAATCTGCGCACCCGCACGCCGCTGGACTACACCGCCTTTCTGCAGGCGGACGGCCTTCAGGGCAAGCGCATCGGAGTGATGCGGCAGACCTTCGGCCGCAACGCTACTCTGGATGCTCTGATGGAAACCCAGCTGCAGGTGCTGCGTGACGCCGGCGCCGAGGTGTTCGATATCGCCATCAACCCGGCGCGCAGTTTCGGCGCGGCGGAGACCCAGGTGCTGCTGTTCGAGTTCAAGAATGATCTGGAGAACTATCTGTACGAGCGCGGGGGAGAATTGCAGACCCTGGCGGACCTGATTGCCTTCAACGAAGCCAATGCGGCGACGGTGATGCCGCTCTTCGGGCAGGAGCTGTTCCTGCAGGCGCAGGAGACGACCAACCTGGGCGACGCCGAGTATCTGAGCGCGCTGGGTTACAGCAAGGCCTTCAGCCAGAGCAGCCTCAACAGCGTGATGCAGGACCTGGAACTGGATGCACTGGTGGCCCCCACCAACAGCATTGGCTGGCCGGTGGCCCCGGGCGGCGACAAGACGGAGGGCTATGTCTCCAGCGCCAGCCTGCCGGCCGTCTCGGGCTACCCCAACATCACGGTGCCCGCCGGCTATCTGCAGAACTTTCCCATCGGGCTGTCGTTCATGGGCCGGCAGTACTCCGAACCTACGCTGATCGCCATCGCCTATGCCTATGAACAGGCAACCCTGACCCGCCAGGCGCCGGCACTGCCGACGCCCTGAGCGGGCCTGCACTTCAGTTGTACACCACGTCTCGCACGATGGCGCGCATGTCGCTGACGCCCCGACGGAAGGCGTCCACGCGGATGCGCTCGTCATTGCCGTGCACGCCCGTGGCTTCACCCACTTCGGTGATGATCGGGTCGAAGCCATAGCTGACGATGCCCTGATCCCGGGTGAAGTGACTGTCAGTGAAGCCGGTGCTGACAGAAGGCAGCACGCGGGAGCCGGGGTGCAGCTCGCGGGTGACGCGCTCGATGGCGCTGAACAGCCGCGAGGTAGTCTCGGAGATCGCCGGCGTGAAGGCCATGATCACCTCCACCTCGACGCCCGTCCCGGCAATCAGCGCCTCCAGTTCAGACACGAACACCGCCGACGGCCGGTCCGGCAGGATGCGGCAGTCCAGCTCGGCCCAGGCTTCGGGCGGCACCACATTGATCTTGGAGGAGCCGCTGAGCCGGGTCATGGAACAGGTGTCGCGGATCAGCGCATGGCGGCCGGGATTGTCTTCCTGCAGCCGGGCGAGGAAATCCGGGTCCTGTACAGCCAGTGGCATATTGCTGAAGGCGACGCCCCAGTCATCGGTGCGACCTTCGGCCAGGCCTTTGAAATAGGTATCCACCGGCCCGACGATGCGCGGCGGGAACGGGTTTTCGCGCAAGATGGCCAGCGCATCGACAATGCGGGTCACCGAGCTGGTGGTGCGCGGCGAGGAGCCATGCCCCGGCACATCCACGGCCGTCAGCCGCAGCCACACCGGGACCTTTTGCGTCACTTCCACGCCAAATACGATGTCATCGCCCGAACGGCTGCCACTGCCCCCTTCGTTGAGCAGCAGACCGGCACCTGCGAAGATCTCGGGGCGGTTCGCGATCAGCCAGCCCACCCCGAACTCACCGCCCGCCTCTTCATCGGCACTGGCCACGAATACGACGTCACGGTTCAGGGGCAAGCCGGCCCGGTGCAGGCTCAGGAACGCAGCAAGATGGGAAATGCCGGTGCCCTTCATGTCGCGGGCGCCGCGGCCCAGGATATAGCCATCGCGAATCTCGCCCGACAGGGGCTCGATGGTCCAGTACTCCATCTCGGCCGGCACCACGTCGGTGTGCTGCAACAGGATCAGCGCCGGCTCGTCGCCCCCCTCCAGACGCGCCCAGATATTGCCCCGTCCTGGTGCGCTCTCGGCCGTTTCGAAGGCAATGCCTTCGGCTTCGAAGATGCGGGAATAGAACTCCACGGCACGGTATTCGTTGCCGGGCGGGTTGATGGTGTCCACCTTGATGAACTCCTGAAGCCACGCAACGGCTTCATCTTCAATGGTCTGCGCCTGCAACGAGGCAGGCAGCAGGCTCAACAACACCAGCAGGGCGTATGGACGCATGAATGCAGATCTCCCGGAGAAAAAGTGTGATCGGATTGGGTTCCAATTGGAAAGAATTGCCACAGCAAGAGCTGTGCCGAATTTTCCGACTACTCGGCGACTGGCTTGCGGAACTGCCCGTACAACAGCTCTTCCACGTATTCCACGCACTTGAATTCAATCAGCTGCATGCCGGGGTCGAGACGGCGATACAGCGGCATGCTGATTGTCCAGGGCGCGGTGAACACTTCCGGGTCGGTGATGGTGGCTTCGTACTGGATATGGTTGGCGCCCATCAGCGTGTAGCGTTCCTCCACCACCAGCTGGTAGCTGTGCCAGTTGCCAGAGCTGTCGAACCAAGAATCAGGCATCTGACCGGTCACGGTGATGACCAGCGTGTCGCCTTCCCAGTGTCCGATGTTGTGGCCCATCCAGCTGTCCACCTGCGAGGCGTAGTCCGGCTGATCCATGTAGACCATGCGGTCGGCGCCGGCAAACTCGTAGGTGATAAGGGTGGTATCGGGCGCCTGGAAAATCTGGAAGGGGTAAGGCAGGTAGGTCGCGCGTGGCACGCCGGGAAGGTAGCATTTCACGATAGGGTCGCGCTGCAGCCAGTTGGCCTGGTTCTCGAGTTTCTTCTGGAGCGCCTCGGGCTGGTACGGGATGTTGCCGCCCTGCACCACGCCCATCCCTCCGGGAATCGCCGCCAGTGCTCCCATCTCGACAACCGGGCCGGGGCGGGACGCGTGGGTCTGCAGGTCCCAGTGGGCTGTGCCCAGGGCCTGCCAGATGCCGTTGAAATCCGGCTTGCCGTCCGGGGTGCGGGGAATGTCGCTGCTCTGTGCAAAGAGCGGCGCGCTGGCCAGACTGCAAAGTGCGACAAACAGCAACACAGAGTTCTTCACGATCTTCTTCATGGCGAGCCCTTCTTTCTGTTCAGTTACCACTGGAATCCACCCAGGTGCCCTCTTCCACGCGGGCGCCGCGCAGAATGTTCACCATCCCATAGTTGCCTTCGTGACAGGCGTACTCGTACAACTCGTCTTCCGTCTTGTGCATCGGCACCAGCACGGTGACGGGCGCGACAAAGGCCTGCGGGTCGTTGACCGTGAACACGTAGTGCACCTCGTCGTCCGTCACGCGGGTGAAGCGCTCGGTCAGCTGCATGTTCTTCGAGATGCCCGTGCCGCGAAAGCTCTGGGTCTTGTCGGTGAAGTTGCGCGTCTCCACCACCAGGGTGTCGCCGTCCCAGTACCCGCGGGAATCGCCGGTCCACTGCTCCACGTTCTCCGGCAGGTGCGGGCGCCCGTCGATGGGCACGATGCGGGCCTCATGGATCATCTCGTTGAAGATCACGAAGTGGTCGCCATTCTGAAACAACTGCACATTGTTGTTGTACATGCTGGGCATGAAGGGCGGCACGGAGTTGAAACCCAGCAGACAGCGCTCCGAGAGCCCACGGTCTTCCGGACCGTCCTTGCCGATGCCACCCACGGCGAAGCGCACGGGGCGCTCGCCCTTGATGTCGGGGCCCAGACCGCCGAACGCCACGGGAGCCCCGGCCACGCGGGCCGGCATGCGGCCATTCGGAGGATCAATAATGAGCGATGTGCGGCGATTGTCTTCCAGCGGCAGGCCCTCGATCCAGAACTGGTTGTATCCGCCAACGCCACCCTGCGAGGAATTGCCGTCGGATTGCGCGATGTCTTCCAGCGCTTCAGCTCGAATACGGGCCACGTCATCATTGTTCAGAAATTCCTGATCGGCATATTGAGCCGGACGTTCCAGAGGCGTGTTCGAACTGAAGTTCCACACACCGCGCAGATCGGGCTGACCCCATTCATTGCGCGGCGCAATGTAAGGGCTGTCGGCAGTCTGCGCCATAGCGCTCAGTGGCGCGGCAAGACTGATGGCTGCTATTGATGAAACCAGGCGGCAGAGCATGATCTTCCCCTTCTAGTAATGGGTCATGGAAGTGCAAGGCAGGGTAATCGAGCATCCCGGTTTATACAACGGCCTTGCGGGCAACGGTTCAGCGTTCCGAGACGAGCAGGCCGAACTGGTCGATTTCGATCAGCACGCGGGTCATGGCGGTAATGTCGAATGCCGTCGACTGCGAGTTCTGATGCTCGCTGAACACCAGCACGCGCACGGCGTCGCGATGACGGGCCGGCAGGGGCGGGCTTGCCGAGTCGAAGCCCTGGGGAATGACGGTGTTGACCAAGTCGAACGCAGACGCACGGGTCTCGCGCAGTTCCCGTGTGCGGGAGTACCAGCTGAAAGCGGTCATGGGCTCGGTGCCCGCGATGCTGTCGTCGTAGAAGAAGACGATGTCCACGCCGCTGATCAGAATGGAGTTCAGGTCCAGACGGCTGGTGATGCGCACACTTTCCAGCGCAGTCTCTGCGCACACCGGCCCGGCCCACGGCAAGGCAAGCAGCAGGGCAAGAAGGAACAGACGATGGCGAAAGAACACTGACATGGCTCACTCCAGAGATTTGCAGGGATTGTAACGCGAGGCCGGCTATGGATGGACGCTGAATATAGTTTATAAGTCTTTATTAATCATATGGTTATATCTATTTTTCCGACTTCTCACGTACTTTGTGCGCTGCTTGAGCTTGAAGTATATTCGACAAACTTCCCTGTGTTGGCAAGCATCCGATACTCCAGACTCCTGACCGTTTCTTGACATGCAGCACGCCGCAATCCAGCAGTGTTAAACAACCGTATTTGTCTCATGTTTTCATTTGCAGGCGCCATGCATGCAGTTACTCCCGAAAAATTTTGATAATCGCGAAAGCCTGACAGATTTTGTAGCCGCCCTCGCGCCCTGGGCAGCAGGCGGGCCCAGCCATATTCAAGGCGGCAGGCAGTCAGCGGAGAAAATGCTCGCGCGGGTTGATCCTGTTGCGTACGGCCGCACACGAAATTTTGGTGATGGAAAAATAACCGGGCTCTCGCCTTATATTCACCACGGCATTCTGAGTCTCAATGAAGTGCGCAATCACGCCCTCAGCCGTTGCGGCGAACCGGTGCAGATCACCAAATTCCTTCAGGAACTCGCGTGGCGGGATTTCTGGCAGCGCTTGTTATCCGCGCATCCTGAGTGGGCGTGGGACGATATCGAGCCATACAAAACTGGTTTCAGCGCGAGCGATTATGCGGGCGTATTGCCGGCGGATATTGCCGATGGCAAGACCGGCGTAGCGTGCATCGATGCGTTTATCAAAGAGCTGATACAAACCGGTTATGTCCATAATCACGCCCGCATGTATCTGGCGAGCTATGTCGTCCATTTTCGCCGGGTAAAGTGGCAGGCTGGTGCCCAATGGTTTTTGCACCACCTGCTGGATGGCGATCTGGCCAGCAATAACTTTTCCTGGCAGTGGGTCGCGAGCACCTTCAGCCACAAACCCTATCTGTTCAATCTTGAGAACGTCAGCAAGTATTTTGGCAGACAGGTTGACGCCTCACCGCAGAACAACCAGCCGCTTCACGCAAGTTATGAAACGCTGCAAGAACAACTTTTTCCAAATTTGAGCAGGTCACTATGAACCCGGCGTTGATTTGTCTACACGAAGACGCACTGCGGATAACGCACCCGATTTTCAAATTCGCTCCCACTGGCACGAAGGCAATTTACGTGTGGGATGACGAATATCTTCGCCGCGCAAACTACAGTCTGAAGCGACTGGTCTTTCTGTACGAGACCTTGTGCGATCTCCCCGTCGATGTTGTTCGCGGCGCTACGCGCACTGTCGTGATGGCCATGACACCCGCAATGCTTTACGTGCCTGCGACCAATAATCCCTCGCTTCTTTCACTATTTGCTGGCATCAGCCCAGCGACCCCTCTCACTTTTGTCGACGACGACATTTTTGCAGTCATGGAAAAAACATCGGAAGCGCGCCGCTTTTTTCAATACTGGAGCAAGGTGGAAAGAAGTGCTTTCCTTCACAACGGCGGCGCACTTGCCTGACGATCATGTATGCCGACAGAAAGGTCTGAATACACCATGAAACAGCTCGACATCAATATTGCAAAAACGCTTACCTACAGCGGCACTTTGCCGCTGATCGGGTCTATAATCCTGCTGTATTTTCCAACGCTACTGCCCTGGGCTGATCTGGACGGGGCGTTCATCGCCAGCACCTACAGCGCAGTGATTATCTCTTTCCTGTGCGGTATCCACTGGGCTGCTTATATGTTTTTTACGGACAGATGCCCGCGCAATCTGCTGATCATCAGCAATGTCGTGGCGCTGCTCGCGTGGGTGTCATTGCTGGCGACACCGCAATTGGCCATCACGTTTCTGCACATTTTTTGCTTTGTGTGTCTGTTCGGTCTGGATATGAAGCTGCGCAGGGCTGACATCCACGCGGAGTGGTTTTTGCACTTGCGGCGCAACGCGTCGATCATTGTGGTGATCTGCTTGTTGTTGATAGCAGGGGCAGTTCAAGGGCGTGGATGACGAAATAAGTCGCAGTCTTTAAAGGTTCTTTCGAGGAACACAAAATGCCGCAGATCTAGAGCTAATAATCGGAGTAAATAGTCATGCAAGAGGAATACTTTTTATTTACAAGGGTAATCCCGCCGTTTCAAAAAAAGGAAAAAGTAGATAGCTTTCAGGCCAGCATCGCAAGATGCTGCACACCAGGGCGTCTGCTATCCGGCGGCTTAAGCCTCGGCCTATCTAGTCACCGAAAATAGACCTCGAGCCATTACTACTTGCCCTAAAAGCAAAAACAATGAGTTTTTTTGAACAATTCAAGTTAATATATTGTCGCTTTGCGTTTGCAATAGCCCACTCGACTCTCTGATACGGCTTGCATCCTTGCAATGTCGAAAGCTGCTGCACAGGAAGATAGATAAACTGATTCTAATTATTCTTAAAGGACTCAATAGGCATATCAGATTATTAAGATACTTCTTCATGGCGTGGTTTTAGCAAAGGAATACTCGAAGATCTAGCATATGCCGGAGCGGTAATATGAGAAATAAAATAATTGTCTTGTCATCATCGCTGTTTTTTCTCGGCGCTTTTTATCTCGTGGCAGTGGCCGTCATTGGCGCAAGCGTTGCAAGCAGAATTGAGAATTTAGAAGCAAAACTTGTAGCCCGTGATGACGTCAGCGTTATAAATTTCGAGTACTTCCGCGATTTTTGGGGAGGCAAGTTAAGCTATGACCTCCGTTGGACACCGTTGCGGTCGAATCCTTTGGCCGATGCTTTTCTGCAAGAACTGAACTCTTATAATGGTGGATTCAGGTGGAACGGAGAGTTGGATATCCAGCACGGTCCGTGGTTGGGTGGCGCAGAAACGGGACTTGCCGCTGTCGCACTACCGGTACAGTTGCCTTATATTCTTCGAACCGCTTTGCCTCAATATCCCGGAAAAGCACCAGTCCTGCAGGCAAATGCCAAACTTGGTTTTAGCGGTGACCTTTTCACCACGGTGTCTGTAATCGACTACGATGGTCGAATCATCAGCGACAGCGAGTCAGGCGACCTTGAGCTGAAAGGCTTGATAGGCACAATCGTATACAGCAATGAACAGCGACGGGTAATCATTGATATAGGCGCTGATGTGCTTGCGGTCGGTATCAATGATATTACTGCTGTACGGAGAACTCAGCCGACAAGCGTGAGGCTGAATGGACTTGGCATAAGCACTGAATTTTTG
>CAISYX010000366.1 GCA_903889815.1 uncultured Gammaproteobacteria bacterium | reverse complement strand
CTGCACGCACGTCTGCACCTGCACCTCGCCTGCGCACGCTCGCTGCTCGCACACTTTCCACGGGTGCGCCGCCCCTTCGGTCGTGAGGCATCCGCCCACCGCCCCTCGGGTCGCGTTTTCTACCCGTAGGCCGCCCATCGGGTCGTGCGGCTTCTGCCCACCGCCCCTCGGGTCGCTTTGTTACCGCCCCTCGGATCGCCTACCATGGCCGCTTCTGCTCCTGCTGCGGCTGCTGTCACCACGCTTCTCGCCCCGCCGGATGCGACTGCCCTTGCTGCTGGTGCTCCAGCCGCGTTTGGTCGTGGAGCTGCTACTGCTGGAGGTTCCCAGAGCGGCGTCGGGGCCACTGTCGTCGCTGGACTTGCTGAAACTGCCGTCGCCGCTGCTCCTGCCATGCGTGCCAACGTCTTCAACGCGAATGCGCTTGAGTGTCTCGTTACAACGGCCGCCCCTCGGTCGTTTGTGCTTGACAGTGGATGCACCCTGTCAGTGTTTCGCGATGCTGGCGTGCTCGACCTCCTCCCCTCGCCTGTTGAGATCTTCACGGCTGATGGGGCGACCGAAGTCACGCACTGGTGCACCCTTCCGTGCCCCGCGCACCCAGCTGGCCGCATCACAGGGTACTATGCACCAAACTTTCGGCACAATCTGCTGTCCCTGCGCCAGCTTGTGGATGCTGGAGTGTCTGCGACGTTTCCCGCTGCAGCCAACCACTGTGAGCTGCGCTTCAACGGCGCTGTGCTCTCGACATTTCCGCTGGCCGCCAACAATCTGTACACCTGGACTGCCGCCGCCGATGCACACACAGCTATGTCCGCTGCCCCCGCGCCTGTCGCCACGCCTGCCGCGCGCGCTCCGGAATGCCACCCACATCATGTCTGGGTGACCGCTCCCTGGTGGCCGACGTCCTTCGTAGTGCCTGCTGGCATTCCCTTTCCGCCGGGTGCTGTTGCTGTGGCTGACCACCCGCCTGCTGCTGCACCTGCTGCACCAGCTGTGCCTGCTGCCCTTGCTGCTGCTCGCGACTGCGCCTGCCGCTCGCTGAACAACACCACCGTGCGCATGCACCACCGTCTTGGCCACCCGTCCTTCCAACGTCTGACGGAGATGGCTGTTGGCGGACTTATCAAGGGCCTGCTCAAGCGTCTGCCGACGCTGCCGCCCTCGCCTGCCCTGCAGTGCGTTCCCTGCGCGCAGGGCAAGACCAAACGCCGGCCACACCCGGCCAACCCGTCCATGGCGGCTGCTCCCCTGGATGTGGTGCATCTTGACCTCTGTGGTCCGATGCAGACGGAGTCACGCCAGCGTGAGCGCTTTGCGCTCTTCATCGTTGATGACCACTCCCGCTACTGCACTGTCGTGCCCATTCGCACCAAGGCCGACGCGCCTGACGCCATCATGGCGTGGATGCGCGCTGCTGCTGTCCACTTCGAGCGCCCGGTCAAGAAGGTCGTGTCGGACGGAGGCGGGGAGTTCGTGAATGCCACTCTCCAGGAGTTCTTCCGGACCTCTGGCATCACTCATGAGCCGTCCCTTCCGTACTCCCCCGAGCAGAACGGCATTGCTGAGCGCCGTATTGGCGTGGTTGGCACCATCGCCCGCTGCCTCTGCGCACACGCTGAGCCGCCGGACTTCCTCTGGACTTACGCTCTGGTGCACGCTGCCGACCTGTCCAACTGCCACCCGCATGTTCTGCGCCCGGAGGTCTCGCCGTACGAGCTGTGGTTCAAGCACAAGCCGCGTCTGGATCACATGCGCGTCTGGGGGTGCATTGCTCACGTCCTCGTTGAGAGCTCCCGCAAGGACTCTCGGCGGGGGAAGCTGGCCCCTCGCACGGAGGAGTGCATCCACCTGGGTCACTCCCCTGATGGTAGCCGGGGATATCAGTTCTATCACCCGCCGACCCAGCGCTTCTACTGCAGT
>CAISYX010000365.1 GCA_903889815.1 uncultured Gammaproteobacteria bacterium | reverse complement strand
GAGCGGGCTTGCCCGCGAACAGATTCTGCAGACAAGTTCGCGGGCAAGCCCGCTCCCACAGATCCAGCACCCACAGATCCGGTCAGCTATCAGCCGCGCGTCGCCGAGCCTCGCTCGGAACGCTTGCGCTCGCTCTCGGTGAGCAACTTCTTGCGCAGACGGATGGGGTTTGGCGTGATCTCCACCAGCTCATCATCCTCGATAAACTCCATTGCCTGTTCCAGAGTGTGTTTCACCGGTGTCGTCAGGACGATGTTCTCGTCGGTACCCGATGCGCGCACGTTGGTCAGTTGCTTGCCCTTGGTAGGATTCACCACCAGATCATTGTCGCGGCTGTGCAGCCCGACGATCATGCCTTCGTAAACTTCCACGTTGGGGTCCACGAACAGGCGGCCGCGTTCCTGCAGGAACCACAGGCCGTAGCCCAGCGTCTTGCCCTTGATCATGGAAACCAGCACGCCGTTCTTGCGCTGACCGATATTGCCGACCTTGATCGGCCCGTAATGGTCAAACACATGGTTCATCATGCCGCTGCCGGAAGTCATGCTCAGGAACAGGGAGCGGAAGCCGATCAAACCCCGTGTCGGCACGAGGTACTTCAGGCGGACGCGGCCTTTGCCGTCGAGGGTCATGTCCTGCAGATCAGCCTTGCGCATGCCGAGCTCTTCCATGACAGCACCCTGGTGCTGTTCGTCGCAGTCAATGACCAGCGCTTCGTGAGGCTCCTGCATGACGCCATCGACTTCCTGCAGAATTACTTCCGGACGCGAGACCGCCAGTTCAAAGCCTTCCCGGCGCATGTTCTCGATCAGCACCGACAAGTGCAATTCGCCACGGCCGGATACCTTGTACTTGTCGGGTGTCTCGCCCGGCTCAACGCGCAGCGCCACGTTGTAAATCAATTCGCGTTCAAGGCGATCTCGCAGGTTGCGCGTGGTGACGAACTTGCCATCCTGACCGGCAAACGGAGAGTCGTTCACCTGGAAAGTCATACTGATGGTGGGCTTGTCCACGGTCAGCGGGGGCATCGCGACCACATGTTCAGGGTCGCACAGCGTGTCGGAGATGTTCAGCTTGTCGATGCCGGTGATGCAGACAATTTCACCGGCACGGGCTTCGGCCACATCCACGCGCTCCAGACCCAGGTGGCTCTTGACCTGCAAAATCTTGCCCTTGCGGGTCTTGCCTTCGCGGTCGATGATCACGACCTGCTGGTTCACTTTGGCTGTTCCGCCGGTCACCCGGCCGATGCCGATAACGCCCACGTAACTGCTGTAGTCCAAGGCGCTGATCTGCATCTGGAAAGGCGCGTCAACGGCAACCGGGGGCGGAGGCACACGGTCAATCACGGTCTGGAACAGCGGGGTCATGTCGTCGGCCATCTGGTCCAGCTCAAGACCGGCGAAACCGTTCAGGGCAGAGGCATACACCACGGGGAAATCCAGTTGCTCGTCGGTGGCACCGAGGCGGTCGAACAGGTCGAACACTTCACCGAGAACCCAGTCAGGACGCGCACCATCGCGGTCAACCTTGTTGATCACGACGATGGGCTTGAGACCCTGGTCGAAGGCTTTCTGCGTCACGAAACGTGTCTGCGGCATCGGGCCGTCCACCGCGTCCACCAGCAGAAGCACGGAGTCGACCATCGACATGACACGCTCTACTTCACCACCAAAGTCGGCGTGTCCGGGCGTATCCACGATATTGATGTGGTAACCGTTCCAGTTGATGGCAGTGTTCTTGGCCAGAATCGTGATGCCGCGTTCGCGCTCCTGATCGTTGGAATCCATGACACGCTCCACGGCCTTGCCACGATCTTCCAGCGTGCCTGACTGCTGGAGGAGTTTGTCGACGAGTGTGGTCTTGCCATGGTCAACGTGGGCGATGATGGCGATATTGCGAATTTTCTCGATCACGAGCTGATTACCTGTCTGGAGTAGTGTGGGAAGAACGCCGGGAAAAAGGCCGTGGAGTATACACCAGCCTCTGCAAGGATGCCTACAGAATGAAGCGATAGCCCACGCCTGGCTCGGTTTCCAGGTAGCGTGGACTGGCCGGATCATCAGCAAGTCGCGTGCGCAGTCTGGCCATCAGAATACGCAAGTAGTGCGTGTCTTCCAGATGCCCTTTTCCCCACACTTCGGTCAATAATTGCCGTTGTGTGACAATTCGCCCCCGATAGGAAAGCAGCACGCGAAGCAGATCAAACTCCTTGCGGGATAGCCGCACCGCAGCGCCATCAAGACTGACCTGGCGCTGGGCGATGTCCACCCGCAGATGGCCATCGTCGAACACTTCGGGCACAACCTGCACGTCTCCCTGCTGGCGCAGCAGACCACGAACCCGGGCCAGCAGCTCCTGAATGCCGAAGGGTTTGACCACGAAGTCATTGGCGCCGGCATCCAGTGCCTGCACTTTTTCGGCCTCGCGGTTGCGCACCGAGAGGATGATGATCGGACCGGAGTAAAACTCGCGCAGCCGGGCCAGTAACTGCTGGCCATCCATGTCCGGCAGTCCCAGATCGAGAATGATCAGCTTGGGGGCATTCAACACTGCCTTCTCCAGCCCCTGCTGCGCGGTCTCGGCCTCCATTACGTCGTAATGCTGTGCCGTCAGACCGATGCGCAGAAAGCGGCGGATCTGTGGCTCGTCGTCAATCAGCAGAATGGTGTTCACAGCCCTGACTCCTGCAATGGCAGAATCATTTGCACCAGGCACCCGTGGCCTTCTGCCCGATCACCAATTCTCACACGGCCTCCGTGGGCTCCGATCATGCCTTTGCAGATGGCCAGTCCGAGACCGGTGCCTGCGGCGCGCCGGTCACCGCGTTCGGCACTGTGAAAAAGACGGAACACGTTTTCACGCTCCGATTCTGGAATACCGGGCCCCTCGTCTGCGACTTCGATCAGCAACGGCAGGTCACTATCCGTTGCGAGCCGTGCACAGCGCAGCTGAATCAAAGAACCGAGCGGCGAAAACTTCAAGGCATTGTGCAGCACATTGAAGATAGCCTGCTCGATCAGTGCCGGATGCACCCGCAGCAATGGGACATCCGGCGCCAGCGTCACCTCCAGGCGATGGGCCGTGGCCAGCGGACGCACCCGCTTCATGACGACATTGATGATCTCTTCAATGCTGACCCAGCTGCGATCCAGTGTCAGTTCGCCCTGCCCAAGCCGCGTCATGTCCAGCAGATTCTGCGTGTAATTGTCCAGTCGCGAGGCTTCGGAGAGCACCGATTCGAGCAGCTCGTCTTGTTGCGCCTGCGTGAGATCCCCGCGCATTTCCAGGAGCGTTGTGGTGGCGCCTACCATTGCCGTCAGCGGGGTACGGAAATCGTGGGACACTGAAGACAGCAACGACGAACGCAACAGCTCACGCTCCTTGTCGATGCGCTCCCGGGCCAGATCCCGCAACAACTGGATGCGACGCAAGCCCAGACTGGCCTGCCGCAGCAGTATGTCGACGGCCTCATTGTTCTGCCCCTGCGCGTGGGCTGACAATCCCGGCTGCTCACCGCCAAGCAGAATTGCCACGCTGCCACCTTCGGTGTCGCTCACCAGCCTCACACTGCAATGCATTGCGCCAGTGTCCAGCAGCATCGTGTTTTCAGTGCCAGCGAGCAGTGCCCGCTCGATCTGTTGTCGCGCAGCGTCAGCAAAATCTGTTGGCGTACTGGCCCACTCCGCTGCCACACCGCGACCCCTGCAGACGGCGTGGCACACTCTTCCGGCAAGTTCACCAATTGCCAGCTGAAGCGCCATGAGCACTTCACGCGATTCCAGAGCGGTGCTGATGTTTTCCAGCAGGCGATGCTCAATGCGCGCGAAACTGTCGCGAAACTCTAGGCTGCTGACCTTGCCCTGCAGGCGACCGGCCAGGGATCCGACCAGACTCGCGATCAGCAGAAACAGGGCGGCCGTCAGTACATCTTCGCGATGCGTCATCAGCAGGGTGCCGCGAGGTTCAGTGAAAAAGAAGTTGAAGGCCAGGAAACCGCTGAAGGCGCTCACCAGCGCTGGCAGGACACGGGTACTGGTGGCCGTGATGATGACTGCAGCCGTGTAGACAAGCAGCAGATTGGCAGCGGGCAACTCTCGTTGCAGCAACATACACACAAGGGTCGCCACTGCCGTCATCAGCAGCGCAAAGAGCACTGCCACCCACGTTCTGTCGAGAACGCTCGAGGTGCGCATCAACGCCTCCAGAACGCAGGGCTGAACAGCACAATGATCGTCAGAAACTCCAGCCGTCCCATGATCATCCCTCCACACAATACCCACTTGGCCATATCGGACAGGCTGGAAAAATTGCCTGCCGGCCCGATGATCGGCCCCAGACCGGGGCCCACGTTCGCCAGAGCGGTCGCAGACCCCGTCAGACTCGTGACCAGATCCAGGCCGGTCAGCGACAGCAATAGTGTCATGACTGCCAGACAGATCACCATCATGAACAGAAAGGCGACCAGTGAGGTCACGATTTCGTCAGAGACGATGACCCCGTTGTACGCTCGCGGCAGGGCCGCCCGGGGATGGATGGCGCGCGCTACCTGCTCGCGGATGAGTGTCATGCACAGCTGCAGGCGAAAGATTTTCACCCCCCCACTGGTAGAGCCCGAGCACCCGCCCACGAAAGTCGCGAAGAAGAAGATCACGATGGCGAAGTTGCCCCACTGACTGTAGTCCGCGCTGGCATACCCTGTGGTAGTCATTACCGACACCAGATTAAATGTGGCCAGTGTTACAGAATCCAGGACAGAAGAGTCACCCAGTTGCCAGACAACGATGGCCAGCGCCGAACTCAGTCCGCCCATTATCGCCAGCATACCCAGCAGTTGCCTGTCACGCAGTGGCGCCAGCGTTCGGTGTTTCACTGCCCGCAAGAAAAGAGCAAACGGACTCGCACCCAGGATCATGAACGCGATGCAGATCCAGTGCAGCACCGGCGACTCAAATTGCCCGAAAGAGCTGTCAGAGGTGGAAAAGCCCCCGGTTGAAATCGTAGCCATTGCGTGATTGATCGCATTCAGGGTATCCATCCCGAACACCCAGAAAAGCAGGGCGCACAGGACTGTTAACGCCACATACACCAAAACCATTTGTTTGAGCAGCTGCTGGGTGCGCGGCAGTGATTTGTCAGACCAGTCAGAGGACTCTGTTCGAAACAGTTTCATGCCGCCAACACTCAGAAACGGCAACACGGCGATGGCCATGCCGATGATGCCGATACCGCCAAACCAGTGCAGCAGAGAACGCCACAACAGGATGTCCTGGCCCATGTTGTCCAGGCCGAACAGGACGGTGGCCCCGGTAGTCGTCATGCCAGAGACCGACTCGAACACGGCATCTGCCATCGAAAACCCCTGTGGCAGCAGCAGAAAAGGCAGCGCACCAAAAAGCGGCACCACAATCCAGGCCGTTGCCGTAATCAGAAACATCTGCCGGGGCTGCAGATGCGGCGTTCGGGTGAAATGGCCAATGGCAACGCAGATTGTTCCGGCAAGGAAGCCTGTCGCGGCACTTTTGAAGAAGGCACTGTGATTGCCCGTCTCGAATGCCAGCCCCACCAGGGCGGGGAACAGCTGGAGCGTGGCGGAGACACAAAGGACAACGCCAAGGACGATCAGAACAGGACTGAAGGTTTTCATGGCGGCAAGGTAAGTCGAATGCATGTAAAGACTCTATGCCTTGAGCGAGATTTGCCGCAACAAACGCGTAAAAATTTCACCCAGCGCCGACAGTATTCCGGTGGGCACCCGTAATAGCGGGCGTGTTCAGAATATTTGGTTCAACGCTGATC
The DNA here is from genome assembly GCA_903889815.1 of uncultured Gammaproteobacteria bacterium. Lineage (GTDB taxonomy): Bacteria > Pseudomonadota > Gammaproteobacteria > Pseudomonadales > Pseudohongiellaceae > UBA5078. The sequence goes on along the minus strand of CAISYX010000365.1, from coordinate 12,426 downwards.
TTCTGGCTTTGTACAGCGTATACCAGCACAAAGGCAGCGGTGTTCCGCTCTCGCATTTACACAAGTCAGCATCCCAAGAGGTTTACCCTAATTGAAGCGAGTCATTATCCCCATCGCCATTCTTACCGGCGCGGTGCTGGTTTTCTTCACGCTGGTGCGCAATCCGGAGCGTCTGGAAGCCGTGGCACCTGAGCAGGCGCTGACCACCGTGCGTGTCTCCCCGGTGCAACCGGAGTCCGTCACAATGGAGGTCCAATCCCAGGGCAAGGTGCAGGCCTCGCGGCGGGTAAACCTTTCGGCCGCTGCAGCAGGGCCAGTGTCATGGGTGTCACCGAACCTCGTTCCAGGCGGATTCTTCGCGGCTGACGAAGCGATCCTGCGACTGGACAGCAGCGACTTCGAAAACACCCTGGCCCGCAGCCAGAGCAGTGTGGCACAGGCCGAAACCGAATTTCGCCACGCGACGACCGAACTGGAACGCTACCGGGAACTGGCCGTCCGACGCCTGGTCAGCGAATCCCAGGTGGAGAATCTTCAGCGCCAGGCAGACATTGCCTCAGGGCGCCTGAAAGATGCGCAGGCGACCCTCGCGCAAACCCAGCTTGAATTGCGGCGCAGTGAAGTACGCGCGCCCTTCGCCACGATCGTGGAGAGCACCAGCATCGAACTGGGGCAGCACGTGAATCGCGGCACCTCACTGGCGACGCTGCTGAGCGCGGATGAAGTGGAAGTGCGCATTCCGCTCGCCCTGACCCAGCTGGGCTATCTCGACATTCCGCTCGGGCATCGCGGCGAATTGCCGGAGGCATCCCAGCCTGCCGTCAACCTGCAGGGCATGTTCGGCGGACAACTGCATTCCTGGACCGGTCGCTTGGTGCGCACGGAAGCCGGCATTGATGCATCGAATAATTCAGTACAGGCCATTGTGCGCGTCGAAAATCCGGGTTCCTCAATGGCAACCGAAGAAGATGCGCAGGCTATTCCACTGCCTGTAGGGCTCTACGTCGAAGCGACCATCGCCGGCAAATCTGTGGACAACATTGTCTCTCTGCCCCGCGAAGTGATTCGCGGCGGCACTCAGGTGCTGGTGGTGGACTCAGAGAACCGCATGCACTTCCGCGATGTCGAAATCCTGCGGCTCGAAAGTGATCGCGTGCTGATCAGTGGCGGGCTGCGTGCCGGCGAGCTGATCTGCATGTCGCCGATTCAGGCTGTTGTTGACGGCATGGCCGTTCAGGTCGTGCAGCAATGAGAACTGTCGTTTACTGGTTTATCGATAACCCCATTGCCTCCAATTTGTTGATGATGGTGTTCCTGGTGTCGGGCACCCTTGCCTACATGAACACGCGGCAGGAGGAGTTTCCCAGCATCGAAACCGGCACCATTCAGGTCAACGTGCCCTATCCGGGCGCGGCCCCTGAAGAAGTCGAGCAGGCGGTGTGTCTGCACCTGGAAGAGGCTCTGGAGAATGTCGAGAACATCCAGCGCATGACCTCAACCGCCCGCGAGGGTGGCTGCGCCGCCACCCTGCAACTGGAAGGCGGAGCCGACCTGAATCGCGTGCTGAATGACGTGAAAAGCACCATCGACGGCATCGTGACGTTCCCGGACGACATCGAAGAGCCCACGGTCGCATCGTTCTCTCCGGTCAGTACCGTGATGTCACTCGCCCTTGTCGCTGACACCGATGACGCCAGTCTGAAGGAGATCGGCGAACAGATCCGTCTCGAGCTGATCGATCTGGATGGGATTTCCCGCGTGGAAGTCAACTATATACGTCCGTATGAAATTTCCGTCGAAGTCTCCGAACTCACCTTGCGCCAGTACAATCTGAGCCTGAGCCAGGTGTCCAATGCCATCAACAGATCTGCGATGGACATGCCCGCTGGCACGCTGCGAACTCCAGGCGGCGAGATTCTGCTGCGCAGCAAGGGCCGCATTTACGAAGGCGAAGAATACGAGAACATCGTGGTGCGTTCTTTCCCGGATGGTTCTCAGCTGCGGCTGGGAGATATCGCCACGGTGCGCGATGGCTTCGAAGAGGGCTATCTGACGGCGCGCGTCAACGGCAAGAATGCGGCCATCATAGAAATCTATCGTATAGGTGAAGAAGACACCGTACGCTCTGCCGAAGCGGTAAAAGCCTTCGTGGAAGCGCGCCAGGCACGCATGCCCGCCAGCGTAGAGCTGACGGTACTTACTGACGATGCGAAAGGTCTGAAGGAGCGCATCTCCACGGTGGCGAGCAACGCTTATTCAGGATTCTTCCTGGTCTTGTTCGTGCTGACCCTGTTCCTGCGCTTCAAGACCGCCCTATGGGTGGCTGCGGGCATCCCAGTGGCCATGCTTGGCGCACTGGCCATGTTCCCCACCATGGGCCTGACCATCAGCTCGCTGACCATCATGGCTTTCATTCTGGTGCTGGGCATCATCGTTGACGATGCCATCGTTGTCGGCGAACGCGTCTACGTCTATGAACAACAAGGCATGTCGCCTCGCGAAGCCGCGGCCGAAGGCACCCTCAGCGTCTCGATTCCTGTTATTTTCGGCGTTCTCACCACCATCGCGGCCTTCCTGCCGCTGCTGATTCTGGACGGCCCGATGGGCGCATTCTTCAATGTGATCGGCGTCGTCGTGTCTCTTTGTCTGATCGCCAGTCTCGTCGAATCCCAGCTCATATTGCCGGGCCACCTGTCACACAAGAGCAAGGGCGGCTATTTCTCGGAAGACAATGCGCTGGTAAAGCGCTGGCAGAATCTACAGAAGGCCATTTCTGGCAGCCTTGAGAGTTTCGCTACCAAAATCTATCAGCCTGCCCTGCGCGTGTGCCTGGATTATCGCTATGCCACATGGGCAGCCGCCACCGCCGTGATTCTGATCACTGTGGCCATGCTGATGAGCGGACGGGTGATTTTTCAGTTCTTCCCGGCGGTGGAAGGTGATCGCGTCTATGCCAGCATTCAGATGCCGGAAGGAGTGCCGGTCGCTGTCACGGAAGAGGCGCTGGCGAAAGTGGAGGCTGCAGCCGCTGAACTTGTTCTGGAAATCGAAGCAGAACTGGATGCGCGCATTGCCGCAGGCGATGCGCCTGAAAGTCCCGGCTACATCGTCGAGAACACCCTGACCACCCTTGGCTCCCGCATCAACCGAGGGGGCCCTGCCATGGGCCGCGGTAGCGCGGGAGGCAGTCACATTGCCGAAGTGGTCATGATCCTGAGCTCCTTTGATGCGCGCGGCGAGATGAGTGCCAATGATATTCGCGACCGCTGGCGCGAAAAGGTCGGATTCATTCCTGATGCCCTGGAAATGAACTTTGTGTCTGACTCCTTCTCTGCCGGACAGGCCTTGAGTTTCCGCCTGGAAGGGCGCAACGAAGACAGCCTGCGCATTGCCACGGCAGAGCTGCGTGAAGCACTGGCGCGCTATCCCGGCGTGTTCGACATCAGCGATTCCTTCCGTGCAGGCAAGCAGGAAGTGCAGATCGAGATCCTGCGTGAAGGCGAATTGCTTGGCTTCACCCTGGACGACATCTCCCGTCAGGTACGCCAGGCCTTCTATGGCGCGGAGTCCCAGCGCATCCAGCGCGGCTCCGACCAGATCAAGGTGATGGTGCGCTACCCCGAGAATGAGCGACAGTCGCTGGGCAACCTGGAAGACATGTTGTTGCGCACTCCCGACGGAGGCGAGGTGCCACTTTCCAGTGTGGCCCGTCTGTCGCTGGGCAATGGCTATTCCAGCATCAATCGTGAGGATGGACGGCGCATCATTACAGTGAATGCCGACATCAATCGCGAAGTCAGCACCCCCGAGCAGGTGACGCAGGAAATTGCCGCCGAGTTTTCGCAGCGCTGGAACGATGAATACCAGATCAATCTGGCGCTGGGTGGGGAAGGCGAACAACGCGACGAATCCCTGGGTAGCCTGTTCTCCACCTATCCACTCGCCTTGTTCATCATTTTCGTCCTGCTGGCCATCCCCTTGAAGTCTTACGGGCAGCCGCTGATCATCATGAGCGTGATTCCATTCGGTGCCATCGGCGCCATCCTCGGCCATTTCATCATGGGCCAGGAACTGGTGTTCTTCTCACTCATCGGCATCGTCGCCCTGGGGGGCGTGGTGGTGAACTCCAGTCTTGTGCTGGTGGACTACATCAACAGCGAGGTGGCGGCTGGTCATAGCCTGGAACAGGCCGTGGCGAACTCCGGCGTGGCACGCTTCCGCCCGATCTTCCTGACCTCGATGACAACCTTCATCGGCCTTGTGCCGCTGATGGTGACGCCTACACCGGCGACCTTCTTCATCGTGCCCATGGCAATCTCACTGGGCTGGGGAGTGGTGTTTGCCACGGTAATCACGCTGTTCCTGGTGCCCAGCCTGTATCTGATTCTCTATGACTTCACAACGCATCGCGAACACGTGGAAGATCTCAGCCGCATACCCACCAGCACACCGACCGGCACGGCGGCCTAGTACTCGCGCGGCGGTTCCTGTCACCAGGGGCCGCTGCGTCTTCTTACCTTACACCGCAAGCAGTGCTCTGCTGAGGTCGTCCCGCCGGTAAGGCTTTTCCAGTACCTGCCAGTGCGGTTCGATCGTCAGGCGACTCTGATCATCCAGATAACCTGTGGCCAGAATGATCCGCACCTGCGGCAGGTTGGCGGAAGTCCACGCTGCAAGTTGCACCCCATCCAGCTGCCCGGGCATGGCGATGTCAGAGAACAGAATGTCCACGCCCTCGGTGCGCAGAATGTCTTGAGCCTGGTCCCCCGACTCGGCTTCCAAAACGCGAAATCCCATGTCCGCAATCATGCGAGCCGCAATCCTGCGCAAGAAAGCCTCATCATCCACCAGCAGCACGGTCAGCGGGCCGGCGTGCGCAGGCTCGCTGGTGTTTCTGCGCTCGGGCTCGACAGCCAGGTCATGTGAAACCACCAGCGGCAGATAAATGCTGACGGTGGTGCCGACACCCTCCTCGCTCTCGATGTGGACCGTGCCATTAAGCTGACGAGCAAAGCCGTACACCATTGGCAGTCCCAGTCCGGTGCCATGTCCGCGCTCCTTGGTCGTGAAGAAGGGCTCCATCACGCGCTTGCGAATGCTCTCTGGAATGCCCGAACCATTGTCACGCACAGCAATGACTGCATACTTGCCCGGCGCCAGTTCCATGGCGTTGCTGCCCAGTTCTTCGACGCCCGTAGACAGTATGATGTGCTTCTCACTGCGACCCTTGACGGCATCCCGGGCATTGATCAGCAGATTGATGATGGCATTGCTGAAACCAGACTTGTCGATGGAAGCCCAGAGTGGCTGTGCGTAAAGTCTGGTTTCCAGCCCGACATGCTTGCCGGCCGTGGTTTCAATCAGCGGGGCGAGTTCCACGATCTGTGAATTCACATCAGTGATGCGAATCTCCAGCGTTTGCCGGCGTGCCACGGACATCAGCGATCGGGTCACCTTGGAGGCACGCAACGCGGCATCCAGCGCACTGCGGGCGTGCACCGCATCCTGCGCACCCAGCCGGTGCAGATCCAGATAGTCCAGATTGGCAATGACGATGCCCAGCAGATTGTTGAAGTCATGGGCAAGTCCGCCTGTCATCTGACCAATGGCCTCCATTTTCTGCGCTTCGCTCTTTTTTTCTTCGAACAACTTCTTTTCAGTCAGATCCCGGAGCAGTCCAATGTATTCCTGAACCCCATTGATGGTGACTGCCTTCACGGCAAGCTCGGCGGGAAACAGTTCGCCATTTGCCCGGCAGGCCTGCACTTCGATCGTATGGTTGATGACCTTGCTGTCTGCTTCCGGCACGCGATGCGCCAGGGCATGGTTGTGCGCGCCTCGCCATGCCGCAGGCACGATCAGGTCGCCCAGCTTTCTCCCAACGGATTCCTGTTCAGTGTAGCCAAACATGTCGACCGCTGCCTGGTTCCACTCCGTGACAATCCCCTGCGCATTCATTGCCACCATGGCGTCCGGCGCGCTGTTGATGATTTGCGAGGTCCGGTTCAGCATCTCCGCACGCGCCTCCGCAATCCGCGTGCGCTGGAATTACACAAGTGTCGCCAGCACACTCAAGAGCAGCGACACCAGCAGGACGATCAGTGGTGTGAAGCTCTGATTCTGCGCCAGAAATTCCGGGCGTGGCTCGGCGAATATCTGCAATTGCCGTCGACCGACATCTACCACTTCACTCACCAGAAAAGGCGTGGCGCTGGAAAGACTTGCCGGTCGCGAGAGCATGGCAGTCGGATCATTGGAGTACACTACCTGGGTCGCCTGCGGATCTGTCACATCAAAAATGCTCACTACCATATCGCTGATCAGCGAGGCACTGGTCTGATTGAGCATGTCGTCATAGCGAATGACTGCTACAACGAAACCTGAATGTGGCGCACCCGGCGCAAGTTCGACGCTGCGTACCGGCCACAGCAGCAACGCCCCTGGCGATGCCTGCTGTTCCTGGCTCTGCACGAGCGCAACAGGCGGAGTCAGCACCGGCTCGTCAAGTTGCAGGGCCAGGTCTATTGTTGCGCGACGCGACGGATCCGAATAGATGTCATAGCCCAGGGCTTCCATGTTGGATGCCAGAGGTTCGATATTTGCGACAACCACATAGCGGTCCTTGCGGGTAGACACCTGCAACACGCCCTGGGCATCGCGCTCACGGATGGCGAAGTTCGGATACCCCTGCGCGCGCGCCGCACTCTCCAGCGTCTCTCTCCCTTCATCCAGAACAACCGGGTTCCAGGACAGCGCAAACACGCCGCGCGTCCGATAGGGCCCATAGAGAACGCTCTCGACCTGCTGGCTGAAGAATTCCCGGGAGGGCGTAAGGTTGCTTGCCATCACTTCGACCAGCTGTGCCTGATGCTGGAATATTTGTTCTAACGCGGAACCAATGCTCAGAAAGGCCACCTCTGCGACGTAGCGAAAGCGCAATTGGAGGCTCTCGCGCTGCAGGTTCATCGTGTAGAAATACAAAATGGCCGAAAGCAGAACGCCAATGCTGAGCACACCCATCTGCTGCACGAAAGTCGCAGGAACATTGCCCTGAAAGTATTTCGAGTACAGATAGTAAAGCAGCGGAAATCCTATGATGACGCCCAGCGTGTCTCCTGCCCACCAAATCAGAGTTGCCCTCCCCAAGTCCTGCGGCGCGACGACTCCGTGAGTCAGCTGCAAGGCGCTCCAGATTGCCGATGGCAGCGTGCCAAGCATTGCGATGAGCAAAAAAAGCAAAATCTGACTTGCATCGAGACGCAGGACATTGAGCGTGATGTAACGCGAAAACAAGGCGGCAGTCAGCATACTTCCGACAGCATTGCCGGCGGCCACCGCAAGAGCTACCTGTGCTGGCGTGTCACCAGAACCACTGCTGAGAGAGATATAATTCGCGAGGAAAGCGCCGGCAAAGATTCCCACAGCCACGTGGTTCCCCAGCAGAACCAGGCCTGCCATGGCGAGTCCGGAAGGCAACCAGAGAAGTGTGATGTTGGAACCCGGAATGGCGAAGAGAAACGCGATCTTGGCAAATGCAAAATACAGCAGCGAAACCGCCAAATTTTCCAACAAGTGCTTACTGTAGGCAGTCATCGCGACATTCCTGAGTAACTCAGAGGGATGATACGATAGCCTCTTTCCGAAAGTCGCGCCGTTACTTGTCTGTTCAAATTCTGTTGATACAATTTTTTACCCCGCACGACACGAATGTCCCCTAGAATTACGGGGTGAAGTTAAGGAGCGCCCCATGGCACAACACACGATTCTGATAGTCGAAGACGATAAGCTGCTTGCGGCTGTCAACGCAGACTGTTTCATCATGTCTGGCTACAAAGTGCTTACCGCAACCACGGGCGCGGCATTCAAGGCAGCGCTGCGTGAGCACAGGATTTCATTGATATTGCTTGATCTCAATCTACCTGATGCAGATGGCATTGAGCTGCTCAAGGACTTGCGTCAGAGCAGCCAGGTTCTGCTGATGGTTGTATCTGGGAGTCAAGAGGAACGCGACCGCATACTTGCACTCACATTCGGGGCGGACGACTTCCTCACCAAGCCGGTCAGCGCGAGGGAACTGGAACTGCGTGCGCGCAATCTGCTGGCCAGACAGCAACAATTGGTGAGACAGCCGCTGCTGCCACCTGCTACAGCCATTTTTTCCAACGGCTGGCAGCTGGACATTCACCGCCAACTCCTGCTCGACGATTCGGGCAACAGTCAGCCCCTGACGCAGGCCGAGTTCGTCCTGCTGCGACGACTGGCATATGCCCGGGGAGCCATAGTAAGTCGCCAGGACCTGTTTGACACCCTCTCCAGGGAAGTCGGCGTAACCAACTTCGAGACGCTTTCCACATTGATCTACCGTCTGCGGCGCAAACTGCAGGGCAAATGTGGCACCGCCGTCATTGTCACGCTTTCCAAAGTAGGATTTCGAGTCAATCTGGCTTGAGCTGCAGCTTCTCTGCGCCCGCTGCCAGGCTGATCTGGAAAGTTTCAACGGCGGCAAGCGTTTCTGCCGCCAGCGCGTGTGCGCTCGGAAGTTGCTCTGCCAAGGCGTCTTGATCGTCTATACGGCAAAGCTCCTCGAGTCGTCCCAGCAACTCACTCAATGGCTGAGCGCCGACCGCGAAAGACGAAGATTTCAGTTTGTGAGCCAGTTTCTCAAGTGTCCGATCCCCCTGCAGCCCTGCGCCGGGCTGCAATACTTCCAGCAAGGGCCGTGCCTGCTGCAGGTAAATTTCATACAGCGAAGCCAAGGTCGACACATCTGCCACGCCGAGAGTCAGGGCCAGGGCTGTCTTGTCGAACAGCAGTGTTTCTCTCTGCAACTCCTCTTTCACGTCATGCGACTCCTGCTCTGAGTCCACCGCGCAATCATGGCAAGAAATTCGCTGCGACTATAGGGTTTGGTCAGGACATCATCCATGCCGGCAGCGAGGCACAACTCTTTCTCGCCCTGAATGGCACTGGCTGTCACTGCAACAATCGGGGTATATCTGCCGCGCGGTGCCTCGTAGGCACGAATGGTTTTCGTGGCCATGTACCCATCCATGACAGGCATCTGACAGTCCATAAGCACAAGGTCAAACGCCTCTGCGATGAAGCTCTCGAGGCCTTTCTGGCCGTTTTCTGCCAAGACGATCCTGCATTCGAGATCCTTGAGATGGATAAGCGCCAGTTGCCGGTTGACACTGTTGTCTTCGACGAAAAGGATACGAAGCCCCTTTTCGGCAGGACTTCCATCAGGCGCGAAGGCAGCGGCCTCCAGTGGGGTCTGACAGGCTTCCAGTGGCAGATGCAGCGTGAACGTGGTACCGCGTCCCGGCTCGCTGGTGACAGCGATGTGTCCGCCCATAAGCTGGGCGAGCATGCGGGCGATCGCCAGCCCCAGGCCGGTGCCCGGATACAATCGGTCATTGCCACTATCGACCTGAAAGAATGAGTCAAACAAATGGGGAATGTGTTGCGGCGCAATGCCGATTCCCGTGTCACTGATGGTGATCTTCAGTTCAGGAGCAGCACTTGCACAATCAATGCAAGCCACATGCACGCTAACCCCTCCGCGATGGGTGAATTTCACGGCATTGCCGACAATATTGTTCAGCAACTGGCGCAGACGCAGCTCGTCTACGCGAATGAAGGACGGGCAACCGGGTGCGATGACAAAGCTCAAGGAGATGTCCTTCTGCTTTGCCAACGCCGCAAACATGCGAGAAGTGCCGTCCAAGATTCTGCCCAGGCTGACATCGGCTAGCTGCAGTGGCACATTGGCAGCTTCGATGCGTGAAAAGTCCAGCACATCATTGATCAGTGCCAGTAGCGACTCTCCTGATTCCTTGATGCCGCTGACATGATCCAGAAAGTGTTCCTGGTCCTGGTCATCGAGCAGCATGTCTGTAAAGCCAAGAATGGCGTGCAGGGGTGTTCGGATTTCATGACTGATCGTCGCTACAAATCGCGACTTGGCGTCACTCGCAGCGCCTGCCTGGCGAGCCAGCTCTTCGGCATTGCGCCGCGCAATTTCGAGCTTGCTGCTGGCTTTCTGGATTGTCCGTTCATTTTCGAAACGACGCTCGGCATTGACCAGCAACTGGGCCAGCAGCTTCAGCAGCGACATGTCGATGTCAGACCAGTGTCGCTCAGTCCTGACCGCATCAAAACCGATGAAACCCATACACTCGCTTTCGTCCATCAACGGCAAGGCAATGAGGGATTGTATCCCCTGGGGCTCAAGAATGGCCCGCAAGCCATGATTTTCTGGCAGATCGGTGATGCGTCGCAGGTGCAACGGCAAACCCTTCTTGTGCGCGCTCACCCAGTAGTCGATGGCGTCTATGGGCGTGTTTTGAAGATTGTCGATCTCCGAGGCTATGCCGTCTGCGCACCATTCATGGGTGTTGCTGGCAGTGCCGGCGGAAAAGTCATAGAGGAAGATGTACGCGCGATCTGCGCCAACATAATCACCTACCTCAGCGAGAGCCTGCTGGGTAATCTGATCGAATTCCGCGGCAGGAGCGCTGATCAGCTTCATGGAGAGAGTCGTTAGCAGGCTTTCCAGCTCAGAGCGATACAAGGACTCAGTGCGGGCCAGCTCCAGCTCGGTCACATCATGAAGTGCCGCCACAAGTGTTTTGCACTTTTCGTTCCATAGCCACGACAACTTTCCGAACAGCCGCCTGCTGCGACCGCCGGAAAGCAAAATCCGAAAGCTCAATTCTCCAGACTCGGTTTCGGTCGTGCTGAGAAAATTTTCGATCTGCCGCATGAGCTCTTCTCGATCGGCTGGATCCACTCGTGCATAGAACTCTTCGAGGTTCTGTTCGGCGTCGCCTTCGGGCTGTTCAAGTATCTCGCAAAGCCCGCTGTCCCAGGACACCAACAAACTGTCCTGATTCATCTCCCAGCTGCCGATGCCGGCCGACTTCGCTACCAGAGCGCTGCGCCGGTGCAACCATTGCATTCGCTGCCGCTGCTGAGCCTGCTCAGCCATGCGCCCCAGCATTAGCAGCACGCGCCCGAAACCAGCTTGCGTTCCTGGCAACCATTGCGGCTCCGGACCGACATACTGCAGGAAGCCATGGCCAGGAACCGGGAAGAAGCAGCGGTCAGCAGTATTCTGTCCTGCCAGCGGGACAATCGAAAAACGCGCAGTGGGTACGGCTTTTGTCAGAGAGGCGATGAATGCATCAGACAGAGCGGACAGCTCCAGAGAGGGATCGAGGGCTAAGGATAGTTCAAGCAGGAGGGCTTCACTGACCAGCATTGCGCGCTCTGATTTTTTTTCAAGTCTAAAGAAGCATTCAAGGTTCTTATCTTTGCATTCTTGAAGAATTTTAAGGTGTGTAGATTTGTATCAAGGAGCCGTTGTTTGCAACCTGACGCGCACTGCAGCAGCGGTGAGTGAAGATGTCTCGATGACGTCGGCGATCAACACGTCAATGTCAGCGTCAGTCCAAGACAGACAACTCTCTTCAAGTGCGGCAAGTGCCTCGCCGAGTCTGATAGCACCCACGGCCTGTGAAGATGATTTGAGCTTGTGTGCCAGCTGGCGGACATTCGCTCTGTCACACAGCGCCGTGGCAGACGCCAGCCCCGCCTGCAACTCGTCAAGCTGCTGCTGGAACAAGGCGTAGAAATCTTGCAGCACATCCTCTTCGCGAGTCTCGAGCGCCAAGGGTAGCTGCTCTGAGTCGAAGATCAGCGCTTCATGAAAGCTCATATGCAGACGCCTCGCTTTGCGGAAGGACCAGCGTGTAGCCACCACCGCGGATCGTCACAATGTCGATCCCGGCCTGCAGCTCCTGCAATTTTCTGCGCAGCCGGCTCGCTAGAATGTCGATGGCTCGATTCAGAGGGTCCATCTCGATGCCATAGATGGAACCATACGCCAGTTGTCGGTTCAGCGTGCTGTCGGCGGCAACCACAAAGAGCTCGAACAACGCCAGCTCCTTCTCTGTGAGGCGCAAGATTTTGCCGTTGCGCACCGTCAAAGTGCGAAGGAGCCAGTTGACACTGAAATGCTTCCGGTAACGGTCTGCCAGAGAAGGCGCGGACATGGAACTTTCTGGCTCGGCGACATACAGACGCATCGTCGCCACCATGCGGGCCACCAGTTCATCGGAGTGGCAGGGCTTCACGATATACTGATCAGCCCCGGCATTGAGACAGGAAACAATCGTGTCTGTGCCTTTGTTGCAGGTCAACATGATCACCGGGGCTCGGTGGCGACTCTTGATCTTTCGGCATACATCAAGGCCTGAGCTCTTCTTGCTGTCGAGGAAGAAGTCGACGATATACATATCAGCCTTGTCCTCGCTGTTCAGGTAGGTCAGAAAGTCCTCGGTCTTCAGAAACGGTAGACAACGGTAACGGCGGCGCTCCAGCTGCGAAACAAGCAAACGCGTGAGAAACTCATCGTCGTCAAGG
>CAISYX010000364.1 GCA_903889815.1 uncultured Gammaproteobacteria bacterium | reverse complement strand
GAGGAACGGAGCCCCCTGCCTGGCACACTGCCACGCGTCTGCTGAGCGCACCTGGCCGCCGGAGTGAGGCGGCTGACATCACTCCGCGACCCAGGCCGAGCGGGCCAGACTTCAGAGACCGCCAAAGCCCTTCGCTGGCGTTGTGCGAGGTTCGGGGCGGGCGGGGGCCGTGCAGCGGCATAAGAGACCGGTGCCGAGCGAGCAAAGAGACCGAGGCTCTTTGCGAAGAGAGGGGACCGCGGAGCGGCGCCGGTCAGCCGCAGCACGGCCCCCGCCCGCCCCGAACCGGAAGAACCTCCCCAACCAAGGGCTCAGGCAGTCCATGCAGGCAGGCCCGCTCAGTCCTCAGCCACCAGCATTCGAAAACTCAGCAGCGACACCAGCGCCGCCCCCAGCATCAACAACAACATCGGGTACACCGTGCCGTTGAAGATCAGTGCCACCCCCTGCGCCGCCACCGCCGAGAACGCCATCTGCATGAAGCCGGTCAGTCCCGACGCGCTGCCCGCCATCTTCGGCGCTGCATTCAGCGCACCGGCCTGCGCATTCGGCAAGGTGATGCCGTTGCCCAGAATCGCCAGTGCCACGGGCAGAAACAGTGCGGCGGGGTGGGTGAAGCCGAGGGCCTGCAGCAGCAGCGCCAGGGTAATGCCGAGAATGCTCAGGCGGGACCCGTAATCAATCATGCGGTGGATGCCGAGGCGTCGTCCGTAGTGCCGGGTAATGTAATTGCCCGCCATGAAGCCCAGGGGCACGATGATGAAGTAGTAGCCATATTCGGTCGCGGGCCGGTGCAACACGCTCACCATGATCTCGGGCGCCGCCGAGATGAAGGCGAAAAATACCACCGACACGAACGCCACACAGAGGCTGTAGCCCCGAAACAGGCGGTCCTGCCAGAGGCCGTGGTACGTGCGCACCAGGTCCGTGACTCCCGAGAATGGCACGGGTTCGCGCAGCGTTTCTGGCAGTTGCAGCCACAGCATCCCCACCAGCACGGTGCTGATGGCGGCCACCAGGTAGAACACGGAGTGCCAGTCGTAGCGCACCATCAGCTCGCCGCCCAGGGCGGGTGAAAGCATCGGCATGACCACCATCACCATGACCAGGGTCGCAATCACCGAGGCCGACTCCCGCGCATCATAAACATCCCGCACGATGGCCCGTGCTACCACCATGCCCACCGCGCCGCCTGCCGCCTGCACGAAACGTCCGGCGATCAGCAGTTCGATGGTGGGAGCGACAACGCACAGCAGTGAGCCCACGACGGCGATGGACATCCCCAAAATCAGCACGGGCCGGCGGCCGTAGCGGTCAGACAGCGGGCCATAGGCCAGCGTGGCCAGGGCAATGGCGGCCATGGACAGGCTGAGGGTCAGCTGCGCCACGCCGGTACTGACCTGGAAGCTTTCCTTGATGATGGGCACGCCAGGCAACAGGATCTGCATGGCCACCGGACCAAGGGCAGACACCATGGCCAGCAGCAGGATCAGGCCCCTGGAAAGATGCGTAATCGGTTGTGCTGACATTCAAGGTCCTGAAGGGGCGCGCTGCTGGATGACCGAGTCGCGGTTCTGCCGGGCGGCGGAATTGATCTGGGAACTGAGGATGACGCTCGATCCGAGCAGACGCATGCGCTGG
>CAISYX010000363.1 GCA_903889815.1 uncultured Gammaproteobacteria bacterium | reverse complement strand
GGGGCGCTTTCTTCATCATTCCTGCTTTCGGCTGTTTTCAGCTCAATCGGGAAACATACCTGCTCTCAGTTGCGCTACGTATCTGTGAGCACACTCTTCTGCAAATCTACGCGCTTATACAATCCTTTACAAAGGGCGCCTCAGGTGTTTGACGGAACATCCGCAATAATGTGGATGGATTTGAACTTTTTAGCAGATTTATGAAAGAGGAACACACGTTGCCCCATCTGCAGGCAGTGGACGACGGCCTTTTCATTCACAGACAGGTGAGTCACCCCACAGTGCTGGACCTCAGCATTTTGGGTGGCGATGCTGTGGCATTCATGCGATATGAGGAACAGCATCAGACAAGGCTTTCCGTGCTCTCAACCTCTGCCCGAAGATAAGCGGTCATGAAGACGGCTCATGACCCGCTTGCCGCAGTAAAGCCGATAATGCCGCTCCTGAGCGAGGTCCACAAAGCGTGAGCGCAACTCAGAAAATGGAGTGCAGAGGGCTGGTTGATCCGTTTCTACTGCCAGCGGGCGGGCATCGCCTCGACTACCCTTTCTGCTTGACCCACCCCTTCCATAACGCGGTCGATCATCTGGCGCTCCGCATCGTGTACCACCCGATCCAGTAACCCGAAATCCAGAAGCGCTTCCTGCTTTGCAGTGATCGTTTATGGTGCGCTTAGAATTTTATTGCATTGTTATGGTGCGTTGCGTGGGGCGGCCTTTTTTGATACTCGCCCGCAGAAGCCGGATTTACTCGGTTTGCGGGCATTCGCCGGGTGGCATATATTTTGCTCCACCCCTGCACACAAGTCCCGCTTGCGCGCTATTATAGGTCCGCAAAACTTACTTGTTGAGCAAGGCGCAAGCAGCAGCCCGCGAACGAGCGCTAAAAAAAGGCAGACAAGAGCAAGCAAGGCTTTCAAGGGATCCCCGAATGTCTCGGCGGCTCCAGCCATTAAACCGTGACGCCAGCCGTCCATTTCTCGATCTCACGGAGGATCAAGAATGTCTGAAAAGACTCTGAAACTGATTAAAGAAAACGACGTAAAGTGGGTTGACCTCCGTTTTACAGACACCAAGGGCAAAGAACAGCACGTGACTTTCCCGGCCGCCGTTGTGGACGAGACCTTCATGGAAGGCGTGATGTTCGACGGTTCTTCCGTCGCTGGCTGGAAAGGCATCAACGAGTCCGACATGATCCTGCGTCCGGATGACAGCACTGCCGTCATGGACCCCTTCTCCGACGATCCGCAACTGAACATCACCTGCGACATCATCGAGCCCAAGACCATGCAGGGTTACAACCGTGACCCACGCTCCGTGGCCCGTCGCGCAGAAGAGTATTTGAAGTCCACAGGCATCGGTGACAAGGCTTTCTTCGGCCCGGAGCCAGAGTTCTTCGTCTTCGACGAAGTTAAGTGGAAGACTGAAATGCACCGCTCTTTCTTTGAGATCGGCTCGGATGAAGCGGCCTGGTCCTCAGACAAGGCCATCGAAGGCGGCAACAAGGGCCACCGTCCGAAAGTCAAAGGCGGCTACTTCCCGGTTCCACCAATCGACTCCTTCCAGGACCTGCGTTGCGCCATGTGCGACACCATGACTGAAATGGGTCTGGTCATCGAACTGCACCACCACGAAGTCGGCAACGCCGGCCAGCTGGAAATCGGCGCCAAATTCAACACCCTGGTGAAGAAGGCGGATGAAGTCCAGATTCTGAAGTACTGCGTGCACAACACTGCTGATGCCTACGGCAAGACCGCCACCTTCATGCCCAAGCCTCTGGTAGGTGACAACGGCAGCGGCATGCACGTGCACCAGTCCATCTCCAAGGATGGCAAGAACGTGTTCGCAGGCGACCAGTACGCCGGTCTCTCCATGGAAGCCCTGTACTACATCGGCGGCATCATCAAGCACGCCAAGGCGTTGAACGCCTTCGGCAACGCCTCCACCAACTCTTACAAGCGTCTGGTGAAGGGCTTCGAAGCGCCGACACTGCTGGCCTACTCGTCACGCAACCGATCTGCTGCCATCCGCATCCCTTACATTCTGGGCGGCAACCCGCGCGCAGTCCGTATTGAAGTGCGCTTCGGTGATCCGACAGCCAACCCCTACCTGTTCTTCGCAGCCATGCTGATGGCTGGCATCGACGGTATCAAGAACAAGATTCACCCGGGCGAAGCTGCGACCAAGGACCTCTACGACCTCGAGCCGGAAGAAGAAGCGCTGATCCCGCGCGTCTGCTACTCCCTGGACGAAGCGCTGGACTCCCTGGACAAGGACCGCGACTTCCTCAAGCATGGCGGCGTATTCTGCGACGACCTGATCGATGCCTACATCGAACTGAAGCTGCAGGACTGCACACGTCTGAACATGTCCACTCACCCGGTTGAGTTCGATATGTACTACAGCGTGTAATCCAGCGCCTACAAGCAGTAACCCCGAAAGCCCGGCCACTGTGCCGGGCTTTTTTTTGCCTGCAGAAAACAGGGCATGGCATGGAGCGCGCTTGCCATTCTGGAACACACTATTGTTGTTGTTTGCACCATAGTGGTGCATAGTCGAGCAGAAAATACGCTCCTTATCCTGCAAACCCGGTGAATTCAGGCTATCACGCCGATTGGTTTGCTTATTGCATGGTCACCCAAAACCAAGCGCGAGTCGCAGCATTGCTGCACCGCCAAAGAGCAGCAAATTTGGCTATCGAGAACCTCCACAAGCGACTACTGGACAACCTGAGCACTGGCGTGATCGTTTTCGATCAGGAGCTGCGCCTGTCCTATATCAATCTGGCGGCCGAAAGCACGCTCGCCATCAGTGGCAGGCAGATCTACAAGGCGTGGATTGGCGACATCTTCTTGGGCGCTGCCCAGGACATTGCCGACATCCAGAACGCCCAGAACAGTCACCACAGCTTCACCAAGCGCAAGGCGGAGCTGACCATGCTGCAGGGGCGCACCATCAGCGTGGACTACACCATCACGCCGCTGATCGACCTGGAGGACGCACATATCCTGATGGAGATTCAGGCCATCAATTATGCCGAGCGCATCAGCAAGGAAGAAGCGCTGGTCAGCACGCACGAGACCACCCGCGAACTGGTCCGGGGGCTGGCCCATGAAATCAAGAACCCCCTGGGTGGCATCCGTGGGGCCGCCCAGTTGCTGGCCCGCGAGTTGCCTGACGGCGAGCTTACGGATTACACCAATGTGATCATTGAAGAGGCCGATCGTCTGCACAAGCTGGTGGATCGCCTGGTGGGGACGCGCAAACCGCCAGAGCTGCGGGCCATCAATATCCATGAAGTGGTTGAACGGGTACGCAGCCTCATCGAAGTGGAAGTGATGGACAAGGACATCCGCATCGAACGCAACTACGACCCGAGCATTCCGGATGTCATGGCTGACTCGGAACAAATGATTCAGGCAGTACTGAACATCGTGCGCAATGCAATGCAGGCGCTGGAGAGCCCGAACGTGCGGCACAGCTCCGGCAGGATACTGCTGACCACACGCGTGTTGCGCAACATCACGATCGGTTCGGTATTCCATCGCCTGGCCGCAAGGATCGAAGTGATCGACAACGGACCGGGCATTCCGGAGGACCTGATCGGCAGCATTTTCTACCCGATGATCAGCGGGCGTGCGGAAGGCACTGGGTTGGGACTCTCGATCGCCCATTCCATCATCAACCAGCACAAGGGCATGATCGAATGTGACAGTAAACCAGGGCATACGCGTTTCGCAATCTACATCCCCGTGGCGCCCAACGCGCGGGGCAAACGCAAGTTGGCAGAGACACAGGACCGGCAATCATGAGCAAGCACAACTCCGTCTGGGTACTGGATGACGACAAGTCAATCCGCTGGGTACTGGAGAAATCCCTGACCAAAACCGGGCTGCATACACAATGCTTCGAGAATGGTGAAGACCTTCTGCACCGCCTGGAGAGGGAGCGTCCTGACGCCATCATCAGCGACATCCGCATGCCCGGCATCAACGGGCTGGACCTGCTGTCCACCGTGCATGATCAATACCCGCTGCTGCCAGTGATCATCATGACGGCCCACTCTGATCTGGACAGCGCGGTATCGTCCTACAGCCGAGGCGCGTTCGAATATCTGCCCAAACCCTTCGACATCGACGAAGCGGTGGCCATGACGGTCCGGGCGCTGGAACATGCCCGCGAGAAAAATGTGGAAGTGCCCACGCCGGCGCTCGAAAGCCGCAAGGACATCATCGGCGAAGCGCCGGCCATGCAGGAAGTCTTCCGCGCCATTGGCCGTCTGTCACAGTCCAATATCACCGTGCTTATCAACGGGGAATCCGGCACGGGCAAGGAATTGGTGGCCCATGCCCTGCATCGCCACAGCCCTCGCAAGAAGAACCAGTTCATCGCTCTGAACGTGGCCGCCATCCCCAAGGATCTGATCGAGTCCGAACTCTTCGGTCATGAGAAGGGCGCCTTCACCGGCGCCACGGCACAGCGCACGGGACGCTTCGAACAGGCCAACGGCGGCACGCTGTTCCTGGACGAGATCGGCGACATGCCCCCCGAAACGCAGACGCGCTTGCTGCGGGTCCTGTCCGACGGCGAATTCTATCGCGTGGGCGGACATACCCCGATCAAGGTAGACGTGCGCATCATTGCCGCAACCCACCAGAATCTGGAATCTCTGGTGTCAAAACACCTGTTCCGGGAAGACCTTTTCCACCGCCTGAACGTTATCCGCATACACATTCCGAGACTGCGCGACCGGCGCGAAGACATTCCGCGCCTGGCCCAGCATTTCCTCGCCAAAGCCGCCGTGGAACTGGAAGCAGAGCCCAAAGTACTGCGTCCGGAAACCGAGAAATATCTGACGGGGCTGAACTGGCCCGGCAACGTGCGTCAGCTAGAGAACTTCTGTCGCTGGATCACTGTAATGGCCTCCAGTCGCGAGGTGCACATCGACGATCTGCCACCGGAACTACTGGAAACGCAGGCGCAGAGCAGCAGCTCGGGGAGCTGGTCGCAGCTGCTCTACAACTGGGCCGATCAGGAACTCAATCTGGGACACCGGGAGATTCTCAATCAGGCCACGCCGGTATTTGAGCGCACCATGATTGAGGTGGCTCTGAAGCACACGGCAGGACGTCGTCGCGATGCCGCATTGCTGCTGGGCTGGGGGCGCAACACCTTGACCCGCAAGATCAAGGAACTCGAGATGGACGAGGGCCATGACGATCAGGACTGAGTTGCCCTGACCGTCCCACGCCCTGCGTCGGTCAGTGTGTGGGGCGGTTGTAGATTTCCTGCCAGCTGATGATGCGGTCGAGCAGCTTGTACTGGCCGAACTCGATCACGCCCACGGGGTCATCGTCGAAATCTTCGCCCGGATCTCCCGCGGCATCAAAGTCGAGGGAGACGCTCACCGTGCCGTTGTTGCCTTCGTCGCAAAAGTCGGTGGGCCTGTGGATTGGCAGCTGCAAATGCCGTCAGTGCCTCCAGGGCAGCGCTCTGCTGCCACTGTGCCAGGGCTTCCTCAACCGGCTGCCGGTCCACTTGGCGCACGTTCATCTGAACAGGTATGCGCACCAGTCCAGAGGCGCTGGGTTCCGCCGTGTCCAGCGGAGCAAGTCCGGCAACTGCGGTTGCGGACCCGAGAAACGCTGCTGAAGAATAGAACGCTCGAGCGGCCTTCTGAACATACAGAATTGCTTGAAATTTGGGCTATCTCGACAATCTTGCGGCACAATTTATGGCAGGTATTCTGAAGGTTAAGTGCATAGAATATATGGCAAAAAAATATATCACCGGGTACATTCGGGTAGATTTTAACCAGTCGAGAGAAGGTTCCCAGTGCTGCATATCGCCCTTTACCAGCCCGAAATCCCGCCAAATACGGGGAATATCATCCGCCTGGCTGCCAACACTGGCGCTCAACTGCATCTGATCAAGCCACTTGGCTTTTCAATTGAAGACAAGCAATTGCGGCGTGCCGGGCTGGATTATCACGAGGCTCGACGGGTAACCCTGCATGAAAGCTGGGAGGATTTTCTGAGGGACAAACCAGCGGGACGGCTGTTCGCGTTCAGCACAAAAGCGCAACGGCCCTACTCCGAAGTGCAATATCAGAAAGGCGATGTGGTGTTGTTCGGGCCGGAGTCGCGCGGACTGCCCGACGAGATCCGCAATGGCATGCCACTGCAGCAGGTTTTGCGAGTGCCAATGCGAGAAGGCAGCCGCAGCCTGAACCTGTCAAATACGGTGGCAGTAGTGGTGTACGAAGCCCTGCGTCAGCAGGGCTTCGCATTCGGAGACTGAAGAGCAGCAGGGCCGGGCAAGCACAACCCTGAGAATGACATCAGTTGGCGGCGGGCTGTGCGGCCTTGGCAGCGGCTTCAGCAGCCTGACGCTGTTTGGTTTGCACGTACAGAGCGTCGAAATTCACCGGTGCCAGGTTGATCGGCGGGAAACTGCCCTTGACGATCAGGGAGTCCACCGCTTCGCGGGCATAGGGGAAAAGTATGTTCGGGCAGACTGCCGCCAGCACGTGTTCCAGATCGCCGTCAACAAGGCCAACACACGTGAACACACCCGCCT
>CAISYX010000362.1 GCA_903889815.1 uncultured Gammaproteobacteria bacterium | reverse complement strand
GCCGACTTGAAGCCGCCGGTATCGCAAACGGTCTTGAAGACACGAATTTCATGGATTTCCAGATGTGAAGACAACATGCCGGGGAGTCTCTTGCCTGTGTCGCTACGAGCCAATTTTCATAAGCATACCTTAATCGCCAATAAGTCGTGCTAATTTTACCGTCAAAATGGCCATTCCTATAATAGCTGTCAGCCATGCCCGTTCGGACATGCACACAGCGCAGAGAAGGATCGAGAAATGACTGTCGAATACTCCAAAGGCCTTGAAGGCGTCATCGCCGACGAAACCAGCATCAGCAACGTGGAAGGTGACATCGGCCGTTTGAGTTATCGCGGCTACACAATCGAACAACTGGTGCCGCAGTCCTTCACCCGCGTCGTGTGGCTGGTGCTTTTCGGCGAGCTGGCGAGCCCCGAGGAAGAGGTACGACTGCAGCATTACCTGCAGCGCAATGGGGCCTTGAGTGCAAGCGAAATAGCGACACTGCAGAGCCTGCCTCGTGATCTGCACACAATGCGCATGTTGCAGACGATGATTCCCATGCTCAACACAGCACCCATCGGCCCGCAGGAGCTGCCGTTCACGAACCCTGACGGCTACCGTGGCCTGTCGGTAGTTGCCAAGATTCCGACCTTGCTCGCCACCTTCCGTCGTCTGCAGGTCGCCAACGAGGTGCCTGTCTATGATGCCGACAAACAGTATCTCGCCAACTTCCTGACCATGTTCCACAACAGACCTGCAACGCCCGAGCATGTGCATTGCCTGGCGCGTCTGCAGATTCTGCAGCTGGAGCACAGTTTCAATGCCGGCACGTTCACCTGTCGCGTGACCGCAAGCACCCTGGCGCCGGTCGAATCAGCACTCTCATCCGCAGTCGGTGCTCTGTATGGCACGCTGCACGGCGGCGCCGATGAAGCGGCACTGAACGAGGCCATCAAAGTAGGCTCGCCCGACAAGGCCCGTGCCTACGTGCTGGACCTGCTGGCCAACAAAGGCCGTCTGATGGGCATGGGTCACCGCGAATACAAGAAGCTGGACCCCCGCGCCGCAATCCTCAAGCCCATGGCGGAAGCGCTCTGCAAAGGCACAGATTTCGAAAATGTGTTCATGACGCTCAAGGAAATTGAGAAAGAATTCAATGCCGAAATGCAGAAAAAGGGCAAGGAAGTCTGGGCCAACCTGGAGTTCTACAAAGGCCCCGTAAACCTCGCGATCGGCATTCCCGCCACCTACTTCACCGCTGGCTTCGCCATGGCACGCAGTGTAGGCTGGCTCGCGCACTTCCTGGAGTCGCGCATCGACAACAGGATCATGCGACCTAGCGCCCTGTACACCGGATCGGACATCCGTTCCCTCTGAGTGTCACGCCGGGCAACCGAAGTACTGCACACGCAAGTGACGCTGGCATGAAGCACCGACATTCCGCCCCCGCGAAGAAGCGCCTGGTCCTGCTCGGCGGCGGGCACAGCCATCTGGCTGTGCTCATGAGCCTGGCCAAAAGCCCCGTGCCGGGTCTTGATGTCACGCTGATCTCCCGTGATGTGGACACGCCCTACTCCGGCGCCTTGCCGGCTTTCATCACCGGGCACGCCCGGGAAGACGACTTCCTGATTGATCTGCGCCCGCTGGCGCAAATGGCCGGCGCGCGGTTGATTCAGACCAATGTCGAGGAATTTGACCTGGTGAATCACGTCCTGCACTGCGCAGGGCGGCCAGTGGTGCATTTCGACATCCTTTCTCTCAATCTGGGCTCGCAACCCGACAGCAGCGCCATCCCCGGCGCCGACCGCTACGCCATCAGCGTCAAACCCCTGGCTGCCTTCATGGAGCGCTGGGAACTGATCCAGCGTGACTATGACGCTGCCCTTGCGGCGGGTCAGCAATACACGCTTGCGATTGTTGGCGGCGGACCCGCCAGCGTGGAGCTGGCATGCGCGATACAGGAACATCTGCACACGAGTCGAGGGCTCAGGTTGTCGCTGCGGATCGTGCTGGTGTGCGGGCGACCTCGTCTATTGTGGGGGCTTGCTGCCAAGGCCGGAGCGCTGGCCTTGCACACGCTGCAGGAACGCGACATAGACGTGCGTCTGAATTGTCGCGTGCTGGCTGTGGAAGCCAGCCAGCTGCATGTGCAAGACAACGTTCCCGGTCGTGAGAGTCAGGCAAGCAGCCTTGTGTGCAATGCCACGATCATCGCTACCGGCGCCGCCGCCGCGCCCTGGCTGAAGTCCACTGGCCTGGCGCTCGACTCCAAAGGGTTCGTGCGAGTAAACAATCGCCTGCAATCCCTTAGTCATCCCTTCGTCTTCGCTGCCGGCGACATCGCCGCCATCGCCGGACAACCACGCCCCAAGGCGGGTGTCTTTGCGGTTCGCCAGGGGATGCCGCTGGCGCGCAATCTCAGACGCTTCGCCCAGGAAGAACCCTTGCTGCCCTATTCGCCGCAGACCAAGGCGCTGGCACTGTTGTACACCGGCAACGAACAAGCCATCGCTACCCGGGGCCAATGGGCGGTTCAGGGCCACTGGGCATGGCGCTGGAAGGACTGGATCGACAAGCGCTTCGTGGCGAGATACACGAGGCCCGCGCCGCCAGCGCAGGCCCAGGACCTGCGCTGCGCCGGCTGTGCGGGAAAAGTCAGCAGCCACATGCTCAGCAGCGTGCTGACCAATCTGCACCCCTGCACGCACAACGATATACTCAGCGCCCACGGCAGCACCGAAGATGCCTCCATTGTTCGAATTGACGACAAGCGCGTACTGCTGCAGACCGTCGATCATTTTCGAGCATTCGTGAACGATCCGTATCTTTTTGCGCGCATTGCCACGGTGCATTGCCTTGGCGACATTCATGCCATGGGAGCCACTGCCCACAGCGCACTGGCCATAGTCAGCCTGCCTCATGCGGCGGCAGACATCATGGAAGACCAGATGTTGCAAGTGATGACCGGCTGTACCGAGGTACTCAATGCCCACAACACGGCCCTGATTGGAGGTCACTCGGGCGAGGCCGGCGAGCTGAGTTTCGGCCTGAGCGTGAACGCCTTCGCGGATGCTGACAAGCTGCTGCGCAAGACCGGTCTTCAAACTGGCGACCGACTCATTATGTGCAAGGCCCTTGGAACCGGAACACTGTTCGCCGCAGACATGCGCTACCAGGCCAGACAACGCTGGATCGCGCCGGCACTGGACCAGATGCAGCAGTCCAGCCAACTCGCAGCACAGATCTTCCTGCAACACGGCGCGCACGCCTGCACCGATGTCACGGGCTTCGGACTGCTGGGACATCTTCGGGAGATGTGTGGAACGAAAGGCACTGAACTGACACTTTGGCTGTCGGCGCTGCCGGTGCTCGACGGGGCCTTGCGGTGCCTTGAACAAGGCTGGCACAGCTCGCTGCATGGCGACAACGCGCGCCACGCCGAGGTGCTGCGCAGCGCCCAACACCTGGCAGACTCCCCCCTTGTGCAAATGCTTTATGACCCCCAGACTTCCGGTGGCCTGCTGGCTGCCGTCAGCCCGGATCAGGAACAATCATGTCTCAATGCCCTGCACGCCGCGGGTTATCACGCGGCCGTCTGCATTGGCGTGGTGACTCGAGCAGACAGCGGCGCAACGCTTGTCGCGCTGCAAGAAAACACTCCGGCCACCTGAGGTAGCTACGCAATGAACATGAACCGCCCCCTGATTCTACTGCTGACATGTCTGCTTCTGCTGACTGGCGCTTCACAAGGAATCGCCCAGCAGGCCGGCACAGTTGTTGATCAGGAACTTGGCCAGCGCCACTACCGGCGCGGCAACACCTACAACAATCTTGAACGCCACGACGAGGCCATCACGGAGTATCAGCTGTCCATCACGGCAGATCCGAACTTCGCCGATGCCTATCGCAATCTCGCCAACATCCTGTATTTCCAGAAGCGCTATCTGGAGGCCATTCCCATGTTCCAGCGCTTCATCGATCTGCAGAAGGAGCCCTCGGCAGGGCTGATCGCCGCCCTCAATACACTCGGGCAGTTGTTGCGGGATGAACAGCGTTTTGCAGAGGCCCTGCCGGTGGACCTGCGAGCCATCGAGCAAGACCCGAAGAATGCCTCGCAGATCTATGTGATGGGCAATACCTATTTCAATGCAGGATTTGCGGACGAAGCGGCGCAGGTTTATCTGCAGGCGCTGAAAGTCATGCCCGAGGATGCCTATCTGCATCGGTCGCTGGGCCGGATGTATGAAGACATGGGGCGCCTTGAAGAGGCCCTGGCGCAGTATCGCGCGGCAGCCACCATCGACACTGCCTCGGATTTCTACAAGGACCTGGTCAGCTCTCTGGAAGCACGCCTGGCGCAGCAGCCGACGCCTTCACAGAGCCAGTAAGTGCTTCGCCACTCGCCTCGCTTCAGCGCGGCAACAGCCGCTCGCGCTCAGCGGCGGGCAGTTTCATGATGGCCTCCACCTCGAGGTAGAAGCGCGCAAGGTCCCCATCGACTGCAGCCAGCATGTCCACAAAGAAGGGCACCAGCACGTTGTATGACGCGACTGTTGCCAACTGAGCGTTGTTCAAAGGGCCGGCAAACCAGCGATCGTAGCCGTTGTAATCCCAAGTCTCTCGCAGCTGTGCATATTCCGCACGCATGGCATCTTGAACAGCCTGCTTGCCCGCGCGCTTTTCCTCCGCTGTCAGCGCCTGGGCATAGAGCGTCGTCAGAGCGTCTCTGTGCGTGGTGGCCAGCGCAACAAACGCTTCCTGCATGCGATTCTCCCGCTCGATCTGTTCGCCCAGACCCCCTTGCGGATGACGCTCAAGCCAGCGACGCAACCCCTCCTGCTCCACAAAGGTGGCAAAACTCTCGTTGAACATGGTGTCGCCGGGCAGATAGAGGCGCTGATGGGCGAGTTCGTGAAACAACAGCGCGACCAGCCGATGATCGGGACGACGCAGAACGGCGCTGGTGAGCGGGTCATCAAACCAGCCCAGCGTTGAATAGGCATCGACACCGCCGCTGTAGACATCCAGCCCCTTCGCGGTCAATTCGGCGGCAAAGCGCTGTGCAGCCTCTTCCCGAAAGTAACCGCGATAAGACACGCAGCCCGCAATGGGATAGCACCACTGGGTTGGCTCCGTGGAAAACTCCGGCGCTGCAAAGACGTTCCAAAGCACAAAGGGCTGCTCCAGTGCCGTGAAGCTGAGATAACTGTCGCCTGCCGGCAAATGCAGGTCCCGGGCGGCGAAGTCACGCACGTCCAGCACCAACTGGAGCTTGCGACGGGTCTCTGCATCAAGGTCTGGCGTTTGCAGAAGGGAGTCGATTTGCTGCCTGCCGAGCAGAAGGGACATCTGTCCCTTCGCAGCCTGCCCGTAATAGCCCACCGTCTCGCAGGAGACGAAGAGAGAGAGGACCAGCAGTGAGAATGCAGAGAAGGAGAGAGCCTTGCGCATGGAGACTCCGGGGACAGGCTACTCGCGCGGCTGCAGCGTGATCTCGAAGAGATTGCCCCAGAGCTTGCCGGTCACGAAAAGCCGGCCGTCAGTGCTGCCTTCCTGAGCCAGCCACGCGATGCCATTGAGCACGGCATCCGGCCCGCCTGTCTGCGTCTGTGCCGAGAGGCCCTGCAAGTCCAGCAGCGCAGTCACATGGCCTGTCGCGGGGTCAATCCGGACGATCTCGTCGGTCTGCCAGACATTGGCCCAGACTTCGCCGTTGATGTACTCCAGCTCATTGAGATAATTCACCGGCGTGCCCTCCAGCGTCACGGGCACCTTGCGCACCACCTGAAATGTCTCGGGTTCGATGAACTGCAGCTCGGCAGTGCCATCGCTCAGGATCAGATGGGTGCCGTCCCAGGCCAGCCCCCAGCCTTCGGTCGGGTGGTAGTGGGAGGTAATGGTCTCGAAAGTGTTCAGGTCATACACGAAGACGATATTGGACTGCCAGGTCAATTGAAAAATGCGCTCGCCGACGATGGAGATGCCCTCGCCAAAATAACGACTGGGCAGACGGATACTCTGCAGTACTGCGCCTTGTTCCCAGTCGATTCTGCTCAAAGATGAGCGCCCATTGCGCCCGGTGCCTTCGTAGAGATAGCCGCCGTTGAATTCCAGCCCCTGCGTGAAGGCATCCGTGCGGTGCGGATAGGTATTCACCACCTCGAAACCGTATACCGGCACCTCGGCCTGCACGACACTGGCTGTCAGCAGCAGTACTGCACTCAAAAGGGTATTTTTCAACATGGGCAGAGAGCCTGGCGTTCCTTGATCGATGGCAGAATTGCCGCGCCGGTTGCTGTGCTAGACTGCCCCCGAACGCTCTGAACCAAGTCTATGGAGGAAGCCATACCATGGCAAGCAATTGTCTGTTCTGCAGGATTGCGGCGGGTGATATCCCGTCCACCACCGTGTACGGCGATGACGATGTCTACGCCTTCCGCGACACCAATCCCGCTGCGCCGCAACACATCCTGATCATTCCACGCAAACACATTCAAAGTCTGGCCGACGTGGAAGTCGAAGACGCCGCGATGCTGGGTCGCCTGCTGCTGAGTGCGCGCAGGATTGCCGAGCAGGAGGGCTTTGCTCAGACGGGTTTCCGCAGTGTCTTCAACACCGGCGTGGATGGCGGCCAGACCGTCGGCCACATGCATTTGCATCTGCTGGCCGGACGCGCCCTGCACTGGCCACCGGGCTGATCAGCGTCCCAGCTGCGCGCGCAGCGTCTGCAGACTGACGGCATCCGCACCGAATACGCCATGCTCGGTGATCAGGGCCGTGACCAGCCGGGCAGGCGTCACGTCGAACCCATAATTGTTGACCGCACTGTGGCTGGCCATCACCTGCACGCGACTCAGCACGCCCTCCGTATTGAGTCCCTGCATGTGGGACACCTCGCTGCCATGGCGCTGTTCGATTGGAATCTCCCGCACGCCATCCTGAAGACTGAAATCGATTGTCGACACAGGCAGTGCCACGAAGAAGGGAATACCGTTGTCATGGGCGGCGAGTGCCTTCAAATAGGTACCGATCTTGTTGCAGACATCGCCGGCAGCGGTCGTTCTGTCGCTGCCTACAATGCACAGATCCACTTCCCCGTGCTGCATGAGATGGCCCCCGGCGTTGTCGACAATCACGGTATGAGGAATGCCTTCCTGCTGCAGCTCCCAGGCGGTGAGGAAAGCACCCTGATTGCGGGGCCGGGTCTCGTCTACCCAGACGTGCAGAGGAATGCCGTGGGCATGCGCCTTGTAAAGCGGCGCCAGCGCAGTGCCCCAATCCACTGTTGCCAGCCAGCCGGCATTGCAGTGAGTGAGCACATTCAGACAAGGTGCAGCGGGGTTGGCAACGCGCTTTGCTGTCCAGATTTCTTTCAGCAATTGCAGCCCATGGTCACCAATGGCACTGCAGGCCAGGGCGTCTTCCTCTGCGAGTGTTTGCGCCAGCGCCAGCGCCGCCTCTGCGCGCGCGGCGAATGCCAGAGGTTCGAGGTGTGAGCGGACTCTGTCGAGTGCCCAGCGCAGGTTGACGGCGGTCGGGCGGGTCTTCAGCAGTCTTGCGCAGACAGCATCGAGCTCATCAGCCCCTTCGCGCAGCGCCAGCGCTACCCCAAATGCGGCAGTCACGCCAATCAGGGGTGCCCCGCGAATCTGCATGCTGACGATGGCATGGCAGGCATCGTCCAGTGTGCGCAAAGCGGCAATTTCGAAATGGTGAGGAAGGCGCGTCTGGTCAATGACCTTTACGCAATCCTGCGCGGCATCAAACCAGATCGTGCGGCAGGGCTGTCCATTCACATGCATGCTGAATCCTCATATCACGCGCTCGTTACCGCCATCGACGGGCACCTGTGCGCCAGTCGTCTTCGCGAAGCCCTCACCGGCCATCAGCACCGCCAGTCGCGCTACATCACGTGATTCAACGGTGCAACCGAGTACATTGTTGCGCTTGTACTCCTCAACACTCATCTGATAATTCGCCGCGCGCGCTGCCAGCACATCGTCTGTCCAGAGGGCTGTGTCGAACACAGCGTTGGGGTGCAGGGTGTTGACACGGATGCCTTTGGAACCCAGCTCCAGAGCCGCCACGCGCGCCAGTTGTGCGAGACCGGCCTTGGCGACTGAATAGGCGCCGGCACCGGGCCCCGGGGCGGAGACGTTCTTGGAACCGATGAACACCACACCTGCTTGATGTCCTTTTTCCAGGAAGGGTATGCAGGCACGCAACAGGGCCATATGGGAATTGAGGTTGAGCGCAAGGGACGCGTTCCAGGCCTTATCGTCCATGGCGTCGAGCGGGCAGCTTGCCGGAAAATTGCCCGCATTGCTGACCAGCACGTCAATACCGCCGAAGTGCGCCACACCTGCGTGCACTGCGGCCTGAATCTGCGCCACCGACGTGACATCGCACATGAGGCCAAGTACCTGAGCGCCGGACCACTGACTGACAATGCCGGGGGCGATATCCAGAGCGATCACGGCCGCCCCCTTGGCGACGAACGCATCGACACAGGACTTGCCAATCCCGGAGGCAGCTCCAGTCACAAGCACCACGCGCCCTTCGAACTCGGCCCGCACCGGCCCGCGCTTGAGCTTGGCCTGCTCCAACTCCCAATATTCCAGATCGAACAAATCCTGTGCTGGCAGTGCCGTCCAGCCGCCGAGTGCCTCGCCCCACTGAATGGCGCGCACGGTGTGCTGGCCGATGTCCTGAACCACATTCAGCCGCTTGGCGTCCTGCGCCAGATAGACCATCCCTCTGTCGCGCCACACCCCGACACGGGCAACCACGTCCAGGCAGGTGTGATGAGCAGTGGCATGTCGGCTGAACCGTGCACGGTAGTCTTCGGCAAATTGCGCCAGCCCCGGGAGCGGATCTGCTGCGAAGATCGCAGCGTGGGGCTTTGTATGAATGCTGTGGTCGGGGGTGAGGGGCCCACGAGTCGCAATTGCGGCGACGTCGCTGCGCTGCGCGAAGCCTGCGGCCAGAGGCGCTGAGTCCCAGCGGGCCAGAACCGGATAGCCCATCTGCTGGCTCGCGGCCTGGCGCAGACTGGCAAGGTGCAGGTAGTCCTCTGGCACTGGCGCTATGGAGGCCACCGCCTCAGCCTGCCAGGCACCCGCACTTTGCAGGTATTCTTCTGCTTTGTTGACTAACGCGATCATGCGCTCATAACTGGCGCGGCAATCGTCAGCAAACGTGATGATGCCATGATGCAGAAGCACGATGCCCTGCAAGCGACTCCAATCGACCCCCTGAGTAGCCTGATGTACTTGCTGCGCAAGAATGAAGCCGGGCATGACATAGGGCAATACCAGCACGTCGTCTCCATAAAGATCACGCAGTGCCTGCTCGCCATCCGGACTGTTGCTGATGGCGACTACAGCGTCTGCGTGGGTATGGTCAACATAGCGGGTCGGAATCAATGCATGCAATATGGCTTCCACGGACGGCGTTGGTGCAGCCGGGTCAAGCAGAGCGAGCCGCAACTCGCGCATCATGTCAGTGTCCGAAAGGGAGGGCAGCGCAGCCAGCGCCCTGAGATAGTCGAGTCGCACCGGGGCAAATCCAGCGGCAGTAATGGTTTGCAGATCCCAGCCGGACCCTTTGACGAACAAGACCTCCTCGTCCTGACCGAAGACGTTGCGCATACCAGCCTTCACCGAGGTATTGCCGCCTCCATGGAGGACCAGATCGGCTGTTCGGCCCAGCAATTGCGAACTGTACACGCGCAGCCCGAGTTGGGGATCACGGGCATACTGCGCCGCCTCTTGCTCACTCCACAGACTCAACATGTCAATTCGCCCTCCAATTCCGCCAACTCTGAAATGAAAAACGCACCCGAGGGTGCGTTTTTCCAACTGCCTGACTGCGCAACTGCCCGACTGGGGTCACGCAGGCACTGCCTGCTTACGGCTCAATAATGGAGACATTCATCACGCCAGCCTGACGGGCAAAGTCCATGACTGCCACCAGCGTCTGAACATTGGAACGCACATGCGGCTTCACAATCAGCGTGGCTGCAGGATTCTCTGCTTTCAGTCGGTCAATGTTGGAACGGATCTGGCTCAGCAGAATCGGTCGTGGTTCACCGTTCAGAATGATGTCGTTGTTGGCACCAAGCTCGATCAGAATGTTCTTGAGATCGCTTTCCTGATCGGAGGGAGGTGCATTGTTATTCGCACTGCTGGCAGCGTCTATCGCTGTCTCAGACAGGAACGTTGCTGTTACTACGAAGAAAATCAGAAGGATGAACACCACGTCCAGCATGGGGGTCAAGTCAACATTGCTTTCGTCGTTCTTGCGTGTTCCGGCCAGTTTTCTCATTATTCTTTACCTTACCTTGTTTTGAAGTCTTGATGCTGAAGACCCGGTTTCTTGATATTGGTCGGTCGAAACAAAGACCGACTCTTCTAATTGATGCACTGTTTTCGCGATTATTGCAGACTCCAGGCAGTGCAAGATGCCCGGCTGCTCGACCTTCCAAAATCCAAGTATACCCGATAATGATTTGTCTACAAGCCCCGAAAACAGGGCGCTGCGGACCGGAGCTCGGGCTCCTCCGGTCCGCCACGGAGACGGCTTTACTGCAGGGAATCCACAGTAAATTTAACGATTTCAGCCAGTTGCTTGGCTGGCTTGGCATCGCGGGAATTGACGCGCAGGCCATAGAGGACATTCATCAATGCCTCAACAGCGAAGTCGGCAGACACGCCCTTCTTGAGCTTGCCAGCCTTTTCGGCATCCTTTAATCGCTTGAGCAATGCCTTGCGAACTATTGCAAAGGAATTGCGGACAATCTTCTGGATGTCCTTGTTGTAATTGATGCTTTCACACAGGGAGTTGACCAGCAGACACCCCATGCCACGCTGCTTGTTGGTCACGGAAATCACCGTCAAATCGAAGTATTTCTCGATTGCCGCCCAGGGGCCCAGGTCTGCATTGTTCAGTGAAGCGTCAAGATCCTTGGCAATGAGCTTGTTGTAGTGGTCGAGACACGCCTTGAAGAAGGTGTCCTTGTCGCCGAAAGAGTTGTACAGAGTGCCTCGGTTGATGCCTGTCACATCCAGTAACTTCTGCACGGAACTGGCTTCAAAACCTTCGCGCCAGAACTGCTCCATCGCATTGGTCAATACATCGTTGTACTCAAATTCAACTGGTCTCGCCATAATAAGTGCTCGGTCTCTTCTAAAAAATTGATACATGATCAGCCGCAGAAAATGCTGATCCAACTGGAATTTCAACGGGCGGGATTGTATTACAGGGCATTCCTTTTTACATCTAATGATACAAAATAATACACATTTCAGAACATGGAGAATTCGCGACTTTCAGCCACGAAAACCTTCCCGGGATAGATAGAACACCTGTTCTATTTTACGCGGATTTCGCTACATGAATCCGGTTCATACGCCGGCAGCAGTCACTATCAGTCCAATCAGCCCGCCCAGAACACCACCCCAGACCACCAGCCAGCCCAGATGCTTCTTGATCATGGCCTGCACGATCTCCTTGACCAACTGCGGCGTAAGCTCATCCAGGCGGCGGTCAACAATGTGCTCTATGCGCGTGTACAGACTCTCGCGCCCTTCCGTTGCATTGGCGATCCCTTCTGCCAGACTGGCGCGAAATGCGTCAGAGTCCACCACGCCCAGAAAGTACTCACGCATCTTGCGCACGAAGGGTTCTCGCAACGAATTCAACGCATCTTTTCCTCCAAACATCCCCAGCATGGTGCCGAAGGACGACGCCATGATGACGTCCAGCAAGGCGTCAAACGCCTTTTCCAGATCCAGTTTG